>CALETL010000057.1 GCA_937920485.1 uncultured Phycisphaerae bacterium | reverse complement strand
TTAGTACGAATAATATATCCTTTATTGCACTTAAATAATTCCTGAATCACCATATACCGGGGTTTTTTTGTCTTTTTTAAGCCGCCCCACATAGTGTATCCAAACAAATATAATTACGGAAAACCTCAAATTAGTACTCAGTGGAGAGATAAAATGGACTATTTTTCCAGGCCCGTATATGACGATAAATAAAGAAATCTTGTGATTATTAATAAAATCGGTTAAACTAACATTATATATAGCAGTCTTTTAAGTTTATTTTAGAGTAGTTCTATCATATTTAAGGAAAGGATTTATAAATGTTATTATTATATTTTGTGCGCTTTTTATTTTTAATTACCTCAACTGCTTTTTTGCTTCTTGGCTTAAACCTTACTGCTGAGAAGAGTGAATTGGACATCATAATTTTTAGTATTGCCTTAGCTCTGACGGTCTTGGCAATTGCAGTTGAATGGCTGACTCCCAAAAAGTCATTATTTACCTTAACAGGTGTTTTCTTTGGGTTACTTGTCGGAATGGTCATCAGTTGGGCTATGAACCAGATTGTTATTATGATGAACGATCTGTACTGGCAGTTGTCAGATGATACCCTCCGGATGGGAATCTGGTTTATAGACCTCTGTATTTGTTATTTATGCATCAGTATCGTCATTCGAACCAAAGACGACTTTCGCTTTCTCGTTCCCTATGTTGAGTTCACGAGACAAACGCGGGGATTGCGTCCGTTGGTTCTGGATACGTCTGTGATCATTGATGGGCGAATCGCCGACATTGCACAAACCAAACTCTTTGACGCGCCGCTGATTGTACCGCGTTTTGTTCTAAACGAATTACAACTCATCGCAGATTCCGCCGATAAGATCAAACGTAACCGGGGCCGCAGAGGGCTGGATATGCTCAATAAACTCCAGCACAGTCCAATTGTAGAAGTAACCGTTGACGACACCCCACCGCCCGGAATGGAAGAAAAAGCCGACGTCGATCAAAAACTGGTTGCTTTTTCCAAAAGCTGTGATGGACGGCTTGTTACCAACGATTTCAATCTTAATAAAGTCGCTACTTTAAGAGGGGTCGATGTCATCAATATCAATGACCTAGCGAATGCTTTGAAAACGGTAACACTGCCGGGAGAAGCTATGACAGTCAAAGTGCTCCGTCTGGGAGAGGACCCACGTCAAGGTGTGGGTTACCTTGAAGACGGCACCATGGTCGTTATCGAAGGGGCCAACGAAAAAATTGGCAGGACGATTACTTTTACAGTTACCAGTGCCCTGCAGACTTCGGCTGGACGGATGATTTTCGGAAAATATGAAGAAGATTCTGCTTCCCCGAAGTCCAATGGAAATCGACAGAATTCGTCTGATTCTCAGCGACGTAAACGGGTAAACACATCATCCTAAGAAACGACCGTCGTCTTGGATGACGCTTTGACTGATGCTTGTAAGCTGAAGGGCAAAAAAAACAACCGGCTGGCAATACACCAGCCGGTTTTAATTTCCCGTTTTTTTGGAGGAGGTGGGAAAGATGTATTTTGTAATATAAGAGCGTTGTACAGTATTTGGGACCTTCCCTTTTTCCCCTCGGCGGGCCCCTTTCATAAGCGTTCCAACACGGCCGATAAAAATTTATATAATCAGTTTGTTGATACCTCGGCGGCATATAGACCTTTCAAGTTTTTTCGCCTCTCATATAAACTATAAGATATAATTGCGTCTTGCGCCAAATCCCGGCAAAGAATATTTCCATTCTCCAACAAAAATTATCGACATGCTTATAAAAATGGTTATAGTATTTTGAGTCTTCTTGCCCCGGGAAAGAGCGATTTCCTGTGGGATGTTGAATTGAACTGATTCGGAGAGGTGTCGGAGTGGCTTATCGAGCTGGTTTCGAAAACCAGTGTGCTCGTTAGAGTACCGGGGGTTCGAATCCCCCCCTCTCCGCTTTTTTATGCGCCGAATTCGGGAAACATGAAAGGCGTCTATATCTCGTTGTTATAAAGGGATGATCAGCGACAATTACTCACATTATTATCATCTATTATCCTGCAAACAGAATTCAAGCATTTTCATCTTCCCATTCTCGCACAGATTGGTGTTATTTGGATAGGTTCTAATGTTTTTCGATGTTTAGAATGGATCCTGCGATAATTCGAAAGGCAGAATGGGCTGTTTTTTTTGATCCGGCATGGTGAGCGAATGATCCCGCGGCACTAAGTGCGGCAATGTTTGCCCGATTTCATAGACGACAAATTTATTAAACGCCCGGGGACTTGTCACCATGATCTCCCAATCCAGCGGTTGATATCCTCTGCGGATTTCTTTCTTAAAATACTTTTGCATCCGCAATTCGACCTGCCTGTCCGTGCTGTCCCAGACCTGTTCCATCGCCCATAGTAAACGCCCATGGCGGACATCCATCATCTTCAGATGCAGCGCCATTAGTAAATGAGGATAGGATCGATATCGTTTTATTGTCCCAAAGATAACCGCATCGACATTCAGTTCCTGTCCAATCGATACCATATCCTCCTCCGAGCAGGCCGCAACCTCATCCAGATTCAGACGCGACCAAAGCGGATCCATGTGGTTGACCGTATGAATACTGAACAAGTGTTTCTTCTCGAGGCCATCCGCCATCGCCTGTGTCAACTGTGCGGATAATTCAATCTGGGTCGATTGATTTTCCAGTTCGAGCAGGACAACTCGGTCCACGGAATTAAAATTTCCACTGCTGTCAAGATAGTAATGCCCAAACGGTGTTTGCGCTTTTGGCCGGATGACATTGCAACCGGCCCATAAGAAAACGCCGGCACAGAGGATGCCCCATTGTAATGCTTTCATTTTGGCTCCCCTGCGTCAACGGAACTCTCTTTAGAAGTATTCGGGATATCCATCGGCTCCGCTCCGAGTTCACGGAGAATCTTCGCCAAGGCCTCGATCTGGACCTGCTGTGCCTGACGGATTTCCTGGCGAAAACCAAGAACATCCGTTTTCCACTTATTCAGTTCAAGATGCATCTGTCCAAGAAATTCGTTGGCCTCTGTCATATCTTTCTTTGTTTGCTCCAGTTCGTTTTTCATCGCCTCAATTTGCTGTTTTAGCTGATTGTTTTCAATCGTCAATTCATTGTTGGTCTCGCGTAAGGCATTATTTCCAATGGACAGCTCCTCATACTTGCGAGCCCACTGAATATCATCTAGTTCTAAATTATCATCGCCCTGTATCGTCGGATCAAACCGTTTTTGCATTTTCTCCGGCGTCTGGTCAATCACCATCGGCGCTTCTTCGGGCGTTATTTCAGCAGTTTCCAGCACAGAGCTGTCAATGGTAAGTTCGTTCGGAGTTTCGCATCCGGCCAAAAAAAGACTTCCGATAAAGAGCATTACAAGGATTAAATATCTCATCTTTCAATTCCTCAGAGGTTTTAAACAGTTCCATAATTACATTGCACACGACTTTTACAGCCACACGAACAGATCAACTCAAGAATCGCATGACTGTCATTGCTTTCGATAATCCGGGCCTGCTGAATCGCACCACCCGTCCCTTCAGCAGCTTCAGAAGATGCCAACGACCTACACCGCACTGTCCCGGCAGCGGATTCGATGTAAGCGGTTCCATTGATTTCCATCTCGTCGGGTTTTACCACTTTGGCACATTTCGGCAACATTTAACAACTCCATTTTCTATGCACAAAAATCAACATGTTCATCCTTATCATCCACCGCGAGATGCTCAGCTATTTCCTTCTCAAGCTGCTCATCAATGGTTGGATGATGGTGGCGTTTTTCTTTTTTCGATTTCGAATCCTTTTTTTTCCGAGACACCTGGGGCGTAATTGAAGCGGACTGTTCAACCTGTCCAAGAGCAGTCGGTTTCTCAACTGAATATTCCGGTGAAACAGACATTATTTTCTAAGACTCATATTTGGTTCTATTTTATTTTTCTTCATTCCACAGTTTCAACTGTACAGACATTTTGAATAAAGCGGCCGCGTGCAGTTGGCTGACACGCGCTTCGGTCACTTCCAAGACTTCAGCGACCTGTTTCAT
>CALETL010000056.1 GCA_937920485.1 uncultured Phycisphaerae bacterium | reverse complement strand
GAAGCCGGAAAGCTGGATATCGATATCCGTGAGTGCCGTATTGGAGAAATAATTTGTGAAATCGAATCGCTGCTTCGTCCGGTTGCATTTAAAAAGAACATTGCTTTGGAGATTCTGCAATGTGATATGATTCCGGAAACGATTAAAACGGACCCCCTGCGATTACGACAATGCCTGACCAACCTGATCGAGAACGCTATCAAATTCACAGAAGCCGGATATGTTTATGTGGATATTGCCCTTGTAAACCATGACGGAGAGGCATTTTTGCAATTTGATGTTGAGGATACGGGCATTGGAATTGCGGAAGAAAAGCTCCCTTTGATTTTTGAGTCGTTTACTCAGGCTGATGGTGCGACTACCCGAAAGTATGGCGGCACAGGCCTTGGACTTGCAATTACAAAACAGCTTGCGAAATTGTTAGGCGGAGAGGTTTCCGTTGTCAGCACCGAAGGCAAGGGTTCTGTCTTCACACTTGAGATTCCTACAGGTGTCAAATGGCCCGACAAGAATTTGCCCGTTTGGAATAAATACCTTCCCGTAGATGAAATCAATGAGATACTTGAAATAGAGAAAGGATCGGTTATGTATACTGGAAAAGTCTTGGTTGCGGAAGACAATCCGTCCAACCAGAAACTCATCGCAATTCTTCTGCAAAAAATGGGTCTGGAGGTAAGCTTGGCTGACGATGGATTAGAAGCAGTCGAGCAATGTGATTCACAGACGTTTGATATTATCCTGATGGATATGCAGATGCCCAACCTGAATGGCTATGATGCGACGCGTCAATTACGCAGCCAGGGGATTCAGACGCCAATCATCGCTGTCACCGCGAATGCAATGACCGGCGATGAACAAAAATGCATGAGTGTCGGGTGCGACGGATACTTGTCGAAACCGATCGACCGAAATAAGCTCGATGAATTGATTGGGCAGCATCTGGGCGTTCAAGCCCGCTAAGTGTGATGCCGAATCGGTTTTTTTGAGCGATGCATATTCCGGTTTGGATTCTTACAGGGACAGGGGTGTTAGATATTTACAAAAAAAACACTTGAGTCTGCTATCCGGATACTTATAATGCGACATTATGTCTTTAGGCCAGATTATTCGAAAAAAACGAGAAGGGCTTGGGTTAACGCTGGATGAAGTGGCGGATTATACCGGGTTTTCCAAACCCTACCTCTCTACCATTGAGACCGGACGGGTTAAGCCACCCAGCGATGAACTCCTTGAGGGACTGGAGGAGTGTCTTGAATTTGAGGCCGGTCATTTACAGCATATTGCCCATGTTGAGCGTATGCCTGCTGATGTGCGGCAGGATTACGAGGCCATTGATGCTGAAAATCGGCAATACAAGAAGATTCTGAAGGATATTATCAGACGCAAGCTGAAGCCCGGCACACTGGGCAGACTGCTGAGCCAATATGATCTTGATATCCGGCCGGAATCGGATCAAAAGGATAAAGCCGGCCAAGTCGTACCAGTCATCAATAAAGTGCCAGCCGGTTACCCTGCGGAGTTCGATGACATGGGGTATCCTGTTGGTTTTGCCGATGACTATGTTCGCTGTCCCGACATCCATGATCCCAATGCGTTTGCGGTCCGTGTGGTGGGCGATTCAATGGAGCCAAAGTTTTCCGAGGGCGATGTTGTTATTTTCTCGCCGGCAGCGGACGTTCAGAACGGAGACGACTGCTTTGTACGTTTGGCCAATCCGCATGAAACCACCTTCAAGCGTGTCTTTTTCGAGCCGGATAAAAAAGTGCGCCTGCAGCCCAGAAACGAGATGCATTCTCCCATTATCCTCAGAGGGACTCGTATTAACGGCCTTTACCGGGCTGTAATCCATTATCAGAAGCTGTAAAACGAGCATTTACTGCGTTTTATTGCTTTCTTTAAATCCCCGCAATACCCCTTTCTCATATCAATTGTGGCGACCTGAGATTCTAAAATCCGATATTCACTAACAGTTAAGTGCGTCAACTCAAAATTTCGGTTTTCAGTACTAATATTAACGGTTTTTGACTGGATTTAGCCGATGAAACAACTATAATCGCTACAACTATGTCCGAAAATCGGGCTCAGTCTTCAATTTAATAGTGCATTAACAAGGGAATGTATTCAATTTTGGATGGATTTATGACACACAGTGTTGTGATATTAATGGTGGTTTGTAATGGGCTTGCTGCCGGACAGGTGCCCGGTTCGGGTGTGTCTGTGGCAGGGCAGGATCTTCATGTGGCAGCTCCGGTCATGACAACCTGTTCAGATCCTATGCCGGGTTGGTCCCATGCGATTCTGCTGGATGAGGGTGTGTCGGTGCAAATCGGCGACAATCTTCTTAGCAGTCGCAGTGCGGTTATCTGGCTTCAGCCGCAAGGTACTGAACAAGCTGCCTATGGAGAGGGGAAAGCGTATTTGGCCCGGTTGTATTTGGAAGGGAGTGTGACTGCCCAAAAAGGTCCTAAATCGCGGACAACCGCAGTACAGCATTTCATGGTTGAAGGGGCGGAGGTTTTACTGACGCAATTTTTGGTGACCGGCGAAGTATTTGCGTCTTCAGATTCTCAAAACGAGGTTACTTCAGAATTCCTGCAGGAACATGAGGTTTATAGTCGTGCGATTAGAGCCAGTCGTCAAATTTCTTATGGCCCGTCGATTCCGGCCAGCGCAATGGTGCCCAGTGTTGCCGAGGTCGTGGTTCGTCCGGCGGATAAACCATCAACGAAACCGCAAAAACCGTCTGATACCGCCATTGCACAGCAATTGAATGAGGCCACCTCTCCCGAAACTGAAGAAGAAGCTGCGCAGGCAGAGCCGGAATTTCCTGTTCATATCTCAGCCCTGTGGGAGCCGGCTCCGCAGATTCAGCGAGCCGTAATGCCCGATGGACAGGAAGTTTATACTGCGTCAGGACGGTTTTATATATGGCAAAAACGCACCGATGGACAGGTGATGGAGTTTATGGCCGATGAGATGGTACTCTTTACACAACCCGGGAATTTTTCTGTCGAACAACAGCAAAGCAACCAGATTGGATCCGGAAAAATCCGGTCCGCTTATCTGTCGGGCAATATCGTGATGACGGAATTTGGGCGCACAGTGCGATGCGATGAAGTTTACTATGATTTTGTGAGAAAACGTGCGTTGGCGGTCAACGCGTCAATGCGGATGTTTGATCCTGAGCGAGGAGTCCCCATCTATTTGAGGGCTCAAAAAATGGGGCGCGTGAGCGAGGATATATTTGAAGCAAAAGATGTCGTGTT
>CALETL010000055.1 GCA_937920485.1 uncultured Phycisphaerae bacterium | reverse complement strand
ATCACCTGGTTTGTCGTCAGATCTGCATTGGGAATGATCAGATCCGCCTGGTCAAACGTCTGGACTGTTGTGGCCCGA
Source organism: uncultured Phycisphaerae bacterium (assembly GCA_937920485.1). Taxonomy (GTDB): domain Bacteria; phylum Planctomycetota; class Phycisphaerae; order Sedimentisphaerales; family Anaerohalosphaeraceae; genus 4572-13. The sequence goes on along the minus strand of CALETL010000055.1, from coordinate 2,545 downwards.
AGACCAATATTTTTCACTTCGGCCCAAATGCCGGCGACTTCAATAATGTCTCCCTGACGAATGGGCCGTTCAAACAGCAGGGTGAGGCCGCTGACAAAATTATTCACAACGCCCTGAAGGCCAAATCCAATCCCAACACCCAGCGCACTGAGGATAATGGTGAATTTTGTCATATCGAATCCGATTAAGGAAATGGCCACTAAAAAGCCAACGAATATAACAAAATAGTGAATTAACCTTTCGATTGAAAGCCGGACTCCCCGCTGGACCTTTTTCTTGCGAAGCAGAACATCCAGAAATATTTTTTGGCAACTCCACGAAACAACAAATGAGCCGTAAAGAACCGCAATAACAATAATCACCAAACCGACTGTAATCCGCTGCGTGCCGACATCGAAGCCGAAGTTCCAAAATCCTTTTGTCGCCTTCTGCAGGTTGCCATATACACCCCAAACCATCAAAAGAGAAGGAAGTAAAATCAATCCACACGCAGCGATCCAGACAAAACTCATCGTTCGCTGAACAATCGAATCGATATCATCACTGTAAAGTACTACCGCCTTTCGAAGAGCTGAAATATTAAACAGCCATTCCACAACCCCATGAACCAACCGCAAGAACAATACAAATATTAATATGACAGTCGTTGAGTCTATAACAGAATTAAACAGGTAGAAGGCTATGGTATCTTTGCCCCAGACCTCAGCAATTACAATGACAGCAAAAAAACCGGACGCCAGGCGAAGCAGTCCTGTGTAAGCGGGTGATTTTTCAAGACGTTTGTTTTCTTTCGCCCATTTCCAGCAGCAAACTAATCCAATCACTCCAGCGAATATAATATAGAGTCGAAAAAGCGGAAGCGGAAAATCAAGAATCTCCATAAATCCGGTTATCACAAAAAAAGTCATGAGTCCATAAACAAGCCGCTTTTGCCAGACAATTTGAGTCATTCCGCTAATTAACCGCGCAAACGAAACAGCAACAATAATCGCATTGATCAGCTTCCAGGTGAGTGGAAATCCCTCAAACTCATAAAGCAGCATCGTGATCATGCCAATCAAAAACAGACTGGCAGAAAACATACGATTGGCGATAAATCTCCAGTGCTCGGATTCCTTTAAAGCCTGCCGTTTTCGATAAATCGAAAGGCATAGAACCAGCAACACAAAAATCTGAATTGGAATAATCCAAATAAGCTGGGCCCAATATTCAGCGTTGGACCACAAAATGTTGTGCACGCTTTCAAAAGGCGCATTCCACAGGTCTGGTGTAAATTGAGAAAAATAGCGGGATGAGTACATCGGGGGCGAACTGTAAAAGAAGCTGCCAAACCGCTTATCCATGATCAGGCCTTCTAATTCAGCATCAAGCGCATAGATCTTCTCCTGAATATCGCCGATGCTCTCCTGCTCGGTCAGCATTTTTTCCAACTGGGGATCAATAAGATTGAGACCTTCCGCGATTCTGCTATTGGCTTCTGTAAAAACCAATTGAACCTGTTCGGGAATCCCTTGTTCCAGCCAGGCCGATTGCCACTGGTTCCATTGCTTCTGCTCGGTGAGCCATTCCTGCCGCCATTGTCCAAGCCGACGGACTTCTCGCCGCAAGGGATTGCTGATAAAGTTAAGCTGTTCATTTTCTCGATCAATGTTCTGCCTGAGAATAATGAGCCTTGTGGTCCTGTAATCACCGGCATCCTTGAGCATTTGCAGCTCGCGTGCATATTTCTCGATATTTGTTTTAATATGTGTGTGTCGTTCAGTAAATAAATCCAAATCCAGTTTGGTCCGGACTTTGTTTTCCAGTTCCGCAAGCTTACCGGATAATTCCGCTACCTTGGGAATAATTTCAGAAATATCCGGCAATGAGACAGCTTCGGACGATTCATCAGGCGTCGGCACCTGTTCGGATGGTTCGGCGGTCAGTGCAGTACTGGGCAAGAGCAGTGTCATAAACAACAGTAGAAAACGAATGGTTGTCTTTGTACGCATTCCCATAAACAGTTCCTCGTTTTGTTTACAAAGAAGTTTTTAAACTATCAACGGCTCACCGGAATAGTCAAAACCGGGGCCTCCTGCTGGCCGGTCGCACTGGTTGTTGTGATGGACCAAAATGTACGCATGACTAAAAAGGCGCCTTTTGAGATCTGATCTGTTTCATCAACATAGAACCAATACCCGCGATATTTAACCGCTAAAGACAAACCTTCGGGTTTTGTCTGTGAGGCCTTAATCCGGATTCCCTGTCCGGGCAGTCCCATCGGAGGATATTCATAAGCCAATCCCGTATCAATGTGTTCGACCGGCACTTCGACCGACGCTTTCATGATCTCAATCAGGTCGAAGGTGGACCGTGTAATGATACCAATCCCTTCAGCTCCTTTACGCCGGATTGCAAATGAAACCGGTATCGTAATAATTTCAGATTCATTTTTTGGCATCGGCAAATCAAGCAGCGTTAAAAATTCTTTGACCTGTGCCGTGTAGTTTGGCGCATAGTCGTATATCAGCAGGTCAAAAACAACATCGTCGGCCGGATTCTTCAC
>CALETL010000054.1 GCA_937920485.1 uncultured Phycisphaerae bacterium | reverse complement strand
TTCTTGCGGTTTCTTCAAAAGTTGGGAAATGTGGTCTCTCACGGCCGTACAGAGGCTGATTTATGGGAGCAAATGATCCAGGCCGGGTATTTGAGTCCGCATGCTCCAGCTGTCTATACAGGAATAAAAATTCTTATATTTCTCGTTGGAGCAATTATTGCTTTTTTATTAATGCATTGGTTTGATCCGAAAACAATGTCATTTATGACAAAAGTCACTTTAGTTCTCGTGGTTGCGACACTTTTCTTTATTATGCCAAATATATATATATGGTATCGTATGAAGAAGCGGCACCATGAAATTTATCGCAACCTCCCCGAGGCAGTGGACTTGATGGAGATCTGTGTATCTTCCGGGTTGGGTTTGGACATGGCTTGGAATGTAGTAGCCGACGAGATAAAGGCCGTTTGTCCGGTTCTTTCAGACTCAATGTCGCTGACCAATTTTGAAATGCACTTGGGTGTCAGCCGGATTGATGCCATGAAACACATGGCCAAGCGAACGGGTGTGGAAGAGTTAAAGTCATTGGCTGCGATATTGATACAGACAGATCGTTTCGGTACCAGTATCGCCGAAACCCTTCAGATTTTTGCGGAATCCATGCGTGAAGAAAGAAGCTTTCTGGCACAGGAAGTGGCAGAGAAAATGAGTGCCAAGATGCTTATTCCGATGATTTTGTTTATTTTTCCGGCGGTTCTGATTGTAATTTTGGGCCCAGCGTTTATTAAGATATTTACAGGTTTGAACATGTTCTAATAACTTTTTGGAGGTCTTAAATATGAAATACCAAAAAACAATGCTTGTACTTGGTTTGATTTGCTGTGTTATCCTGGTCGGATGCCAGGTAGAACCGACCGAACCGACCGTGGACACCTCTGAGGTGAATCGTAAGATCGTCGATACATATTCAGACTTGGCGATCCAGAATGCGATTATCTCACAGCACACGCTTTATCCGTATCATTTTGTCAAAAACAGTGCGCAATTGAACGGATTGGGCCAGCGGGATATCTCTGTCCTGATTCAGCATTTCCAGGACAATCCCGGTCAAATTAACGTCCAGCAGAGTGGTGTTGATTCTGTCCTGTATCAGTCTCGTACCCAGATCGTCTATGAGAAATTGTTGGCCGGAGGCATCCCGGATGGGAAAATTCGTATCGCCAGTGGTATGCCGGGCGGAGAGGGGATTTCCTCAAATGCGGTTATTGAAATTCTCGAAAAGGCTAAAACCGCTGATATGGGTCAGGGATCTGATGATATGGATGTCGAGTTTTAAGCAGAATCGTGAACTTGATGAAACAATCTTGTGTCATAACCATTTTGATTGCAATTGTTTTGATGGCTGTGGGATGTGAACTTCCACAAAATCCCAATATTCCGCAGTCCAATAATGGATCAAAGGATATGCCGACGGAAGATCCGTTCGATCCGGATCGCCCTCCAACGGCTAAGACTCTTTATTTGATGGCAGATATTCTGTCCGCACAGGGCAAAGACAATGAAGCTGAACAACTCTATAGAAGAATTCTGTCGGAACAGCCGGATTTTTTGCCCGCATATAATGAGCTGGCGGCCTTGGAAATGCGGCAGCGGCGGATTCCGGAGGCCATGAAAACCTTAGAAGCTGGCTTGGAATTTAAATCGGACGACCCTGTGCTACTGAACAATATGGGGATGTGCTGCCTGATTCGTAAAAAATATGAAAGGGCGTTGAGTTATTTCACAGATGCTGCTGCAATTGTACCTGAAAATACACGGTATCGTTCCAATATGGCCACTGTACTGGCACTCATGGGCCGGCGAGATGAAGCGCTGGCATTGTATCGGCAGATATTGCCCGAGGAAGAAGCGACGGAAAACATCCAAGCCTTGTATAACAGCGTAGGAAAGGATAATAAATAAAAGCTGATTAACGATTCACTTAATGGTAAAAATGAGGCCCCGGCATACTAAGGTATACCGGGGCTTTTTATTTTATGTCGTCAATATCCTTCACATTGTTTATCGCTCTTTAAGGCAGCTCTTGAACATCCCAGTTTTCATCAATCCAGAGTTTGATGATTTCGACGCCGGAACATTTATCTTGTAAGGTTTTAACTGCGTCTATGAGTTGTTGTTTTTGTGTTTGGTCATCAACAGGATTTCCGGCACAGTCAGCATGAGCGCAGATAGCAATGGATTTACTGCTGTGCTTGTCGGTGGAGATTGAAACACGGTTGAAAATTGATTCCAGCAGTGCTGGAGCGGCCTGTTCAGCAAGGATTTTGACCGGGCCCGGTTCGGTGACCGAATCCACATAGTCGACGCCAAATCGCTCCATTAAGTAATTGATGACCGGCAATTGAACCCGTCCGTCCATACAGTTGATTGCCGTACAAAAAGCCATTTTAATACTCCGATTTTATAAAATTGATTAAAATAAAAAGCGACCTGCCGCTTAAACACAGCAGGTCGCTATAAACGATTCCTTGAAACTGTCTATGCTGGTTAAGCCGCGATCTTTTCTGGCTTAATGTGCTTCAATAGGAATGTCAGGACCGCTGCGGCAACACACGCAATCGCAGCAATGATAAATGCGGACTTGAATGTCCCCATATTGTCCCAGACTTTGCCTGCCATAACCGGTCCCAAAATTCCGCCGACGCCGTATGATGTAAAGACGGCCCCGTAGTTTGCCCCAAGATTTTTCGGGCCAAAGTTTTCCAGTGTCAATAACGGGAACAGAGCGAAGTTACCGCCAAAATTAAAACCAATCCAACAAGCCGCAATCGCCAGCATTGATGCTTTTGATCCCATCCCTAACAGGAAAAACATCATTCCGGCCTGCATCAGGCACATCAGTACAACAGAGTATTTAGCAGTTAGTTTGTGTGAGATGGAACCCCAGACAACGCGCCCAAGCCCGTTGAACAATGCGAGCAGTCCAAGTGCTGATCCGGCGGCAGCGGCGGTCAGTCCGCCTTCGAGGACGCCGAAGTTTTTCAGACACTTGATAACCATCAGACCGCAGCCGGCGCTGAAAACAAAAGCCAGCCAGATCATCCAGAACTGAATCGTTTTGACGGTTTGTCCCTGTGTCAGATTAGTCACTTCTGCCTTTGCAGAACCATCGATATTGACAGGTGGATTCCATCCGGCGGGTTTCCAGCCGGCAGGGGGGTTAGAGAGCAATAAGGCCCCGGCAACAACGGAAACAACGAAAATAATTCCGAAAATAAGAAATGTGCCATTAACTCCCTGGCTTTCAATTAGCCCCATCCATGAACCTGCCAGTTTAACGAAAATAAATGCACCAGCTCCGAATCCGGCAACTGCCAGGCCGGTAATCAAACCCTTTAAGTCCGGGAACCATTTTACACAGGCAGCAATAGGACAAACATAACCCATCCCAATGCCCGCACCTCCGACAATGCCAATAAAGATCAACATGAGGATAAAAGAAGTGCCTGTAAAAGAAGCGATAATATATCCGGCTCCCAGCATGAGACCTCCGATAACGGCAATGATTTTAGGTCCGTATTTGTCTTGTAATCGTCCGGCGAGTATCATGGTAAAGGCAAAACTTGCCAGACCAGCAGAAAATATCCATGATGTTTGCGTTGCTGTGAATTTGTAGATTCCTTCAGGGTCCTGAAGGGCGCCAGTAAAAGCACCCCATGCATAGATAGCCCCCAGACTTAACTGGATAAGCAAAGCCCCAACGACTACCAGCCAACGGTTCATGACTTTTTGTTCAGACATTTTGCTTCCTTTCAGATCAAAATTAAAGAAAGCCGGGCACACTGAAAACAGCATGCCCGGCAAAATGTATTTGAAATAGAGTTACTCGCCGCGGTTGGCGATCAGTTTTTCAACAACGCTGGGGTCAGCCAGTGTGGAGATGTCACCGAGGTTGTCAGTCTGCTTCTCGGCGATCTTGCGAAGAATGCGACGCATGATCTTGCCTGAGCGAGTCTTCGGCAGTGCCGGTGCAAACTGAACCGCTTCCGGAGCAGCGATGGGGCCGATCTCCTTGCGGACATGCATGACCAGCTCTTTCTTGAGTTCGTCGCTTTCTTCAATGCCCTCAACCAGTGTCACATAGGCATATAGACCCTGTCCCTTGATTTCATGCGGAACAGGAGTAACCGCTGCTACGGCCACTTTGGCATGACTAACCAGTGCGCTCTCGACTTCAGCGGTGCCGATACGGTGACCGGAAACATTCACAACGTCATCGATCCGGCCCATCAGCCAGAAGTCGCCGTCGCTATCAATGCGGCAACCATCTCCGGCAAAGTAAATGTCGTCGTACATCGTGAAGTAGGTGTCGATAAAGCGGTCGTGATCGCCCCACATCGTACGCATCATGCCGGGCCAAGGCTTGCGAATACAGAGCTTGCCGCCTTCGTTTCTGTCACATTCGCTTCTGTCATCACGCAAAACGGCCGCATCCACCCCAAAGAACGGACGGGACGCACTACCTGGCTTGAGGGTCATCGCACCCGGAAGCGGGGTAATCATGAAGCCGCCGGTTTCTGTCTGCCACCAGGTGTCCACGATGGGGCATTTATTGCGGCCGACTTTTTCATAGTACCACATCCAGGCTTCCGGATTGATTGGCTCACCGACTGAACCCAGAATCCGCAATGAATCCAGGCTGTACTTCATGACCCACTCTTCGCCCAGACGCATCAGAGCGCGAATGGCTGTAGGAGCGGTGTAGAATACGGTGACTTTGAATTTGTCACAGATCTGCCAGAAGCGTCCTGCATCCGGATAGGTCGGGACGCCTTCGAACATCAAACTGGTTGCGCCATTGGCTAAAGGACCATACACGATGTAGCTATGGCCGGTGACCCACCCGATATCGGCAGTGCACCAGTACATATCATCATCATGGATATTAAAGACATTTTTGTGAGTTACGGCTGTATGCAGCAGGTAGCCGCCGGTGGTATGAACAACGCCCTTGGGTTTGCCGGTCGAACCGGACGTATAAAGAATGAACAGCGGATCTTCAGCGTTCATTGGTTCGGCAGGGCAGTCCGCACTTGCATCTGCCATGACGTCATGATACCAGAAATCTCTGCCTTCTTTCATGTCACAGGGATCATCGGTGACTTTGCTGACGATTACGCTTTCGATGGTCGGACATTTCTCTAATGCTTCATCCGAGATTTTTTTCAGGGGGATATGTTTGCCCGCACGGAGAGACACATTGGAGGTAATCAGCATCTTGCAGTCAGAGTCATTAACACGTCCCTGGATTGCATCGGCGCTGAAGCCGCCGAAAATGATCGAGTGGATCGCCCCAATACGGGTGCAAGACAGCATGACGATTGCCAGTTCCGGAACCATCGGCATATAGATTGCTACGCGGTCGCCTTTTTTGATGCCCTTTGATTTCATTACATTTGCGAATTTGCAGACTTCGGCATGCAGTTCTTTATAAGTAAATTTCTGAACGGCATCTTCTGCCTCACCCTGCCAGACGATAGCGTCCTTGTTCTCGACGGGTGTGCCGAGATGGCGATCCAGACAGTTGTAGGAAACATTCAGTTGGCCATCTTTGAACCAGGTGTGTTCGATCTTGCGGGCTTTGGTGTCCCAGGTGTATTCTAAGCTCTGGGTGGGTTCCTTGAACCATGTCAAGCTCTTGGCCTGTTCCAGCCAGAAGCCGTCCGGATCGTCAATAGACTGTTTCCACATCGTCTCATACTGTTCCACGCTGTTGATCCAGGCGTTGGATTGAATATTGGCGGGTGGGGGGAATTTCCGTCCTTCGGACTGTAGAGATTCCATACCTTTCTTTGTTTCAGACATTGTTTCTCTTCCTTTCAAGATAAAATATTAGACGTACACAATTTCTATTCCTAAGTAAGTTTTTACACACAGTTGGACAGGATATGGAAAAACGAGTAAAAATCAATTAAAAATACAAGTTATTTAGAAAATAATGTCAATTTTCTTGTCCTCAAAGCTTTATTTTTGAATTAACATTAGAACCTTACTTGATCCTGTAATAATGGGTTTGAAAATGCCACAATCTTGCCATCATAAAGAAACATTTGGGAGCAGTCATATAGGTTGTTTTGATGCGATCGGAAGGGTTTCTTTGGGTGTTTGAGGGGTTTTTTCGATTTATTCCAATCCTGCTGTTTTCTGATTTTCTGTAAATTTTCCTTGTGAGCCAGACAAACCTCTGCTATCTTTCCCATCAGTTCTTTGATAATTGATAGAAGCATTTTCAGGTCCAACTGGGGTTTTTCAGTTGGATAATCAAACGGGAACACGGTGAAAATCCGTGACGGTCGCGCCGCTGTGTGTGTCCACTGTGCTTAGGCACAAATCTTCGCAGCAATCGTTCCACTATCCATTTCGGATGGGAAGGGGCTGCTAAGTAGGATACGAGTCAGAAAACCTGCCTGATAAGTGCTTTGTGTTTAGGTTGTTCTCGCGATCAGGAACAACGGCACACCTGTCGAAACAGAATACCGCAAAACGTCCGGACATCTGATGACAGGGATTGGAATGAATTTCAAAAGCCGTTGCTCTTAATGCGAGAGCAGCGGCTTTTTTTGTTGGCTTTTTAGGATTTGCGCGAAACGAATCCGGAAAGGGGATGCCTGGAAAGAAAAAACCTCATTGTATGTAGATTGATGTGTTATTTCCAACGCTGGTCCGGCGTAGGACCAGAACATGAACAAAGGAGTTGCCGCGGCGGTTCTTAAATCTGCCGACCGCCGCGGCAATGACCTCACAGAACAAAGAATTGAATAAACTTGGCTTTGGAGAATAGGAAAGATGAAAAGTAATATAGATGCGGTATATCTGTTAATTGTGTGTGTGATTGCCGGATTCGCCCACGCGGCGGTCAGTGATTTTGAAAATTTAACACTCGCACCTGAATCGGCTTGGAACGGCTCTGATGGTTCAGGCGGATTCAGTAGTGGAAATGCTTATTTTGGTAATGTCTTCACCGATTGGGGTGGAGGATTTACCAGTTGGGATGGATTTGCCTATTCGAATATTACGGATACATCAGCTTCCGGGTTTGGGTCACAATATAACGCGATC
>CALETL010000053.1 GCA_937920485.1 uncultured Phycisphaerae bacterium | reverse complement strand
AACACCGTTGCCCGCGCCTACACCCAGCTCGAACAGGCGGGTTTAGTCAACACCAAAACCGGGGCGGGGACCTTTGTGCTTGATCCCAAACTGCGAACCCGGGATGCGGTTCAGATCAATCTGCTGTGCGAGCGGCTGGATTCGGTGATCTCACAGGCACGGATTCTGGGACTGGATCGAAACGAATGCTTTGATCTGCTCAAAAGCCGAATCGAACGATTTTATCCATCAAATAAGGGAGCGAAATAAATGCAGAACATCATTATCGAAACGAAACAGCTCACCAAGTATTACGGCAGGACGCTGGCACTGGACCATCTGGACTTGCGGGTGCCGCGCGGCTGCATCTATGGATTTTTAGGCCGCAACGGCTCCGGCAAGACAACCGCCATCAAACTCATGCTCGGACTGCTGAAAGCCACAACCGGCTCAGCCAGTGTTCTCGGGTGTGATTCACAAGAGTTGACACCCGAAACCCGCGGACAGATCGGATATGTGACCGAAGGGCACCGGCTCTATCGCTGGATGCGGATCGGGGCGTTGGAAAAGTTTCAGAAAGCGTTTTTTCCGGATCGCTGGAACTCGCAATTGTTTGACGAAATGCTGGAGTATTTTGGTCTGAGTAAAAAGAAAAAGATCAAGTCGCTTTCCAACGGTCAACGGGCGCAGGTTTCGCTGGCGCTGACGATGGCACCGGACCCGGATGTGATGATCATGGACGATCCCACACTGGGGCTGGATGTCGTCATCCGCCGGCAGTTCTTAGAGGGCATGATCCACCTGATCCAGAAGAAGGGCAAGACGATTCTGTTTTCGAGCCATATCCTCGGCGACGTCGAACGGGTGGCCGATCGCATTGCAGTGATCGAACAAGGCGTCCTGCGGGCAGACTGCACGCTGGACGAATTTCGCCGGAAAATTCGCAAAGTCCACTTCATTTTTGAGGGCGATGTTCCTGAAACCATCGACATTCCCGGACTGCTTCACAAACGACAGAATCACAGCCACTTGGAATTAACGCTGGTAGGCACAACCGATGAACAGATAGAACAGACCGCACAGGCAGTAGGAGCCAAAGAATGCAAAAGGGTCGAGCTGAATCTGGAAGATCAGTTTATTGAATTTACCGCACGAGAAAAATCGAAACCCCTGTTCCAATGGGAGGCATAAATCATGAAATTTGCCGCATTACTCAAAAAAGAACTTCGCATTTGTCTGCCGTGGCTGCTGCTGTGCATTGTGGTGTTTGGCCTGTTTGGAACACTTACTATAAAAGGTAGAATGCTGAATCAGAAACATTATCTTGATCAAGGGTATCAAGATGGCCATCCATACTACAATTATGTCCTAAACACCCCGATCTATGAAACCGGCCCTCTTATTCTGATGGTCGCAATGGCATTGGGTGTTCTGCTGGCCATTGTACAATTTTTTCTACCGGAACTGTTCAGGACATGGGCATTTACGATTCATCGTTCGATTAGACCACACTTGATCGTCTGGTCGAAATTTTCAGCTGCAGCGATTACATTCATTGCTTCGATGGGGATTCTCTGGACATTGCTCTATTCCTATTCGGCGGTGCCGGGGCGCTTTTATCTGCCGCTCTTTTTCAGGACCTATCTTGAGGGATGGGTTTACATCCTTGTCGGATTGATCGTCTATTGGGGCACTGCCCTTTCGGCCATCAGCACGACGCATCTTTATACGACACGCCTGCTGGGATTGGCGATCGCAACCGGCGTTATATTCCTGATGCTGTTGCAGACTTCGATCACAGGGGCTATCACAGTAGCGGCAATTGGAGCTGTTCTTTTAATCGTCCAGATTTTTCATACATTTCTGGCCCGGGAATTTTAATTATAGGAGGACACGATGCAGACATTTATAAAATATACCGCTCATTCATTTAAGACACTTTGTGTTCTGATCACACTGATTTTTTTATTGGGACTTTTGCAGTTCTTAGTGGTCGAGATCTATCAGGAGTTCTACGGCAGAAAACGACAGCGATCTGCCTCTGTTGAGGTCGAACTGACGGAAAAGCAAAAACAGCAGAAAGCAATTGATACCGCGGGAAAGCGGTTTGGACCGGATGGGACCTTGTATTTGGTTAAGACTGAGATGATTGCGGGTACACGAAAGAGTATTTTCACCGTTAAAGACAGAGATGGAAATCTTCTTTTTAAAGGTCATCAAAAAGACTGCCCCTATTCGTTTATTCAATGGGAGCCACAAAAAAGCACCCGGAGTTATGGATACCGCGAAGCATACCGGCATTCTGACCTGGAAGAACTGGGGCTTATCAACGGCGATTTTTCGCGGCATTATGTTGTCCCCATCGTGAATGACCACAATAAACGAATTGGCCACTGGTTTTATGATATCAATAAGCAGATATTCAAGTATTACACTATCGCTGGTCAGCTGGAGGGATTTTTAGGGAGCAATGGCTATGTTGAAAATAAATCTGGCGCGGTGGGTTTTGGCGTCTCACACGGAATAGTGAATTGGCTGCGGCCGGATTCATACGACCCGATGATGATCTATCGTACGGAATCGGCGGTTTACCAGATTGATTTTCAAAACAGGGGAGTCAAAACACTAATTCAAACAGATGATGACAAAATACGCCTTATGAGACTGGCCAACTGGCAGGAGACAGAGAAATATGACTATCGACCCGCCCTGACAATCACAACTTATTCCGGCAAATACCATCTTTTCCTGAAGAATCCCGACCAATATATTGAAATGCAATTGCCGGAGGGCTTGCCAAGGTATTATATGCAGCTTACCGCAAATGAAAATATGGTCTTCGCAAGGTCTCAGGAAATTGTTGGGTATCCAAAATCGAGCGATCATGATGTTCTTTCCGCGTGGTATAAAGAGAACCTGTATAAGGAAAAAGAACAGAGGGTCCATCTCTTCGAAGTCAGCAATGATGGCACACTTACAGAAAAATCATCTTTCACATGGACACAACCGATATATCATCAACCTAACATTGAAACAAGCAACACATGGAAAACCATTCATTCCATAGCATACAGTATTTCTTCACCGGTTCCGGGATGGCTGACACTAAAATGGATCAGAACTCTTGCTTATCGTACCTGGCCGGTCTGGAGTCGTGAAACAATGAGATTTATTCGGGCATACTCAGCAATACCGTTAATATCCATTAATCTTTGTTTGATGACGGTTTTTTCGGCTTTGACCCTGTGGCACGGCTGGCCGCGGAGGACTCATATTGCAAAACTGATCTTCTGGACTGGCTTTGTATTTCTGTTCAACCTGCCGGGGTTCTTGACATATCTGGCGCTGAACCATACACCGGTCATTCACTGTGCCAATTGCGGCAAGAAACGCGGTTTATTGCAGGATACATGCCGCCGCTGCGGCACCGCCCTGCCCCTGCCAAAAGCCAAGGAAACCGACCTGATAATGCCGCTTTCGGCTTGACGGCGCAACAGCGCGGCGGCGCAAGTAAGTCCGACATAACGCAAACATTTGACGCAGACGCTATCGGAGGGCTTGCGCCCTCGCGCTTTTGCGAACGCCATGCGCGCATTCCCAGTTCACGCTGGATTTGTGCGGCAGTTTTCGCTATACTGCTTCGTCTATGTCGTTGCGGAAAATCCATCTTAAGAGTTTCGGCTGCCAGATGAACAAGCTTGATTCATCACTCGTGGTCAGTGCGCTGACCGAACAGGGATATGAACTCACCGACAAGCCAGGCGAGGCCGATGTGATCGTCATCAACACCT
>CALETL010000052.1 GCA_937920485.1 uncultured Phycisphaerae bacterium | reverse complement strand
CAAAAACATAAATCGGTATTAGACAAACTAAACGGCCTCGACGTGAATACCCTCACCCCCATCGAAGCGATCAACCTCCTCGCCGAAATCCAAGAGGAAATGAGCGATTGATTGATGAAAAAAATCAAAAAGACCATTTCCTTGATATGTATTATTGCTGTTGCCCCTCTTGTACTTCTTTGTAGTCTCTTATTGCTGAACTCAGTCAATCCGATGCAACTTGCTTTTATAACAAGTTTTCAAGTCGAGAATCAATCAGGTCAGGATGTCCGGATCACACCAATTGGCACAGTCGGAGCCAAAGGAAGAAAAGCACGGTTGCCTGTTTTTGTATCTGTCATCCCAGCACTACCTGCAATCAAAACAGGAAATTTTTATTTAAAAGACGGGGAGACTCTCAATATCAAATATGACTGGGATGACATTAATTTTTCCGAAATTGCTATAGAGTCAGATGACGGACAATTTTTTCAACTTGTCATTGATCCAAATCCCACAGATAATCGCTATCATCCACCCAAGTCAAAACATTTCAAGATCCCACCCTTAGATTCTCTTTCTTCCATTCAGCCAAATATTCGCGAGGCGACCGTCCGACAAAGCAGAGGATGGATTTATTACATAGTAATTGTTGGGAGCATTGCCTTGTTAGTGACGTACTGGAAGATGATCGGATACTACAGAAAACAAAAGACGGATGCTTTTATAACCTCTGTCGGAATAGAAGGATAAAATCAAATCCTGCAGGGGATTGAATAACGGAGCTGTTATGATTACTGTTTTTTATTTTGTCACTACGTTTTTTAAAACGTTCCGCCGCAGTTATCACAAAATTTGGCGTCCGGATCGTTGAGTTCTTTGCATTGGGGGCAGGGTTTGGTTTTTTCCATTGGCGCGCCGCATTCGGAGCAGAACTTTGCTTCGGGTGTTTCGATGAAGTTGCATTTATGACAGCGAACACTGGGCTCTGCGGCAGTTTGCCCCGGATTGATCCCGCCGGCTGCAAAACCAGTCGCCAGTCCTTCTCCGGCGGCGTTTGCAACTGTCCTAACGCCTCCCTGTGTACCATCTGCTATATAGTTGAATGTATCTTTTTGAACGGGTGCGATTTCGGCGGCCTGATATCGGGCTAATTTACCCGCATAACCCATCATGGTCATCACCAATCCTGCAAACAACAGCGGGAAACCGATAAACGGCAAGCACGTCAGCGGCAGCGATGCGATAATGCAAATAATCCCCGCTTTCCGCAGTTTGTTACGTGTTTTTTCATGGCCGGGATTGATTTTTTCCTCTTCGGCCTTCGCCGGAGCGTCGATTAACGGCATATCATTTATGTTTTCTTTGTCCATTGGCTCCTGCTTTCAATTTAAAACATCGCTTCATAAGATGCGCAAAAGGATCGGCTGTTGCAAGAAAATTTATAAATGGCACATAAAAGTCTTACCGGTCGGTTGTTTCAATTTCAATATCTTCTTCCATTATCGTTCTCGGCCACAGGAGAATATCATCTTTGTTTTGCTTCGGTTCATTGACCCCGTCGTCGTCAACACCGTTGGCCCCCTGACTGTACAGCCGAAAGCCCTGCTCCGTTTGCTCATACACAAACGCCCTGCCGGAAACCGGATCAACCACCACGTCCTCGGCGTTTTCCATGTCCAGTTCCTCCAGCGTCTGCGGCCAGCGCTGGTGGGCCAGGTAATATCGCTTGAGGGCGGCGAAGAGATGAATCTGATTGACAATTGCCAGGTGCCGTTGAAACTGCCCGTCCAGTGCCCAGTAGTATCCCACCTGCTGCATCGCCAGCCAGTCGATCACGCTTTGGACATTGAGTCCCTTAACCCAGATATATTTTAAACTATAGCGTGGAAGCTGCTGGCCTTTTTGCACCAGCAGTGAGTAATGGTCAAACCGCTCATCGACCCTATTTGCCAACCGCTGAGGATTCGACGGCAGCGCCAGCCATAATCCGACCACCGCCAACCGGTTCATAATCTGCTGATTGAAAAAGAGCCGCTGGGGCCGATACCCTAAGCCCTCCTGCAGGGCCATCATGGCATTATGTGAAATACGCACACTGCCGGAGCTGTTGATTTCATACATCAGTCCGGCCAGATTTTTAGCAGTCAGTTTTTCCCGCAGCAGGATATCGGGCCAGTTGCCCGCCCACTGAGGATCGATCTGACCGTACGTCTGCTCGATCTGTGCCAGCATGTTCGGGTCTTCGCACTGATCGATTATAAAGGTCTCTGCGGCCCGCGCCCCCATCAACTCAACATGGAATGCCGCGGACTGATCGAACAGGGTTTGCTGCTGGTACAGGTGCCGGGCCATTCTCGGAATTGTTTTGATTTTTTCAAAGCCTTGCTGTTGGTGTCCTTTGAATACATCCCGATTGGCCGAGCGGATCAGCAACTGGGTCCACCCCTTGATCCGGTTGATGCGTTCCAGTTGGGGTTTTATCGAAGCCAGATCGGAGGGAATTGCAAAACGGCACAGGTCCATCTTGGAGGCCTCGACAAGTTGGTCGATGGCCGAATCGAATCCGGAAATCCATCGGTTCAGGGCCGGATAGGTTTCCGGGTTC
>CALETL010000051.1 GCA_937920485.1 uncultured Phycisphaerae bacterium | reverse complement strand
CGCCGTCCATAACCATACTCATCAGGGGCAGCAAAATCAACAGCAGTAGAACCACCACTGCGGCGATTTTCATCCGCAGGGCCTGGGCAAGCGTATTTCGTGCAACCGCCCAGATACTATGCATTTTCAGTATCCTTTTTTTGGGGTGACTGAGTGATTTCAGTTGAACCATCCTGCTTTTTTTCGATCAGATCATCGAGAACATTTTCATTAACGGATGGCTTTTCCGGTTTCTCTTTTTGAACAGTTTCAGTCGAAGGCAAAGACACATCTGTTTCCTGATGCGCTAATTGCTGTAAAAGGCTATGATCAGTGTCGGTTGGCTGTGCCTGAGAAATCGGGGCTGACGGTGTTGTTTCTGCCGTACCGCCGCTTTCCGGTTCAGCATCCTTCAGGTTGTCGCCGACAAGCTTGTCCAGGATATTCTCTGACTGTACGATCGGCTTTTCTGCCAGAAAGCCGGATATGCCTGTCCCGACTTCAGCGCCGCTGGTGCGTTGTTTTTCCTGACGTGCTTTCGCAACCACCTTCACAAAAAAGCTTTCCAGCTTATCCATCGGTTGTTGAATGTCTATCTGTTCGCCCTCATTGGAAACAATCTGTTTGATTTGCTCTAAGGCCCCTTCACTGATCTGTCCTGTTCGCATTTGTGTTTCATTTTTTTGCTGGAGCAGTTCACGAACGGTTCCTTCGATCTGCATTCGGCCTCCATAAAGAATGCCGATCCGGTCGCAAACGTCCTCTACGTCTGCCAACAGATGGCTGCACAATAGGATCGTTTTGCCGCGGCGGGAAAGTTCCACAAATAAATCCTTCATCTGCCGTGTTCCCATGGGGTCCATGCCGGACGTTGGTTCATCCAAAATCAGCAGATCCGGGTCATTGATCAGGGCTTGAGCCAAACCGATGCGCCGTGCCATGCCCTTGGAAAAGGTAGCGATCTGCCGATTTCCCATTCCGGACAATCCTACCATCTCTAACAATGTTTCAATACGCGCTTTTCGAATATCCCTAGGTAATCCAAAGATACGTCCGTAAAAATCAAGCGTTTCTCGGGCCGTCAGGTAACGATACAAATACGACTCTTCAGGTAGATATCCAATACGTGCCGAAACGTCAGGGTTATCAACAGTGCCGCCAAAGACAAAAGTCGCGCCCTTGGATGAATGAAGCAGATTTAGAAGCATTTTTATCGTCGTTGTTTTGCCGGAGCCATTTGGCCCCAACAAGCCATAAATTTCATTTTGACAAATCTGCAAATCCAGATCTTCTACGGCAATGACTTTTGCCCGTCCCCACCAGTCTGGGAAAATCTTTGTCAATGAAATGGTTTCAATCGCATATTGATTTTCAGGTATAACCACAACGCACTCCGGAAAAATTTATGATTGTTCGGTATGTGGCTCCAGATGTTCGCCAAATCGTACCAGACGGGCACTGTTGAAAATCACCGCCAGCGCACCAAATAAATGCAAAACCGCCGCCATAATAAGAGATACCCAGCCCAATGTAATCGCCATAATGCCCAGCACAATAAATAATATCCCGAACAGTAGATTCTGATTGATGACAGTGCGAGTTTTTCGTGAAAGCTGTACAAGGAAAGGTAGTCGTCTCAGGTCATTGCTCATCAGTGCGATGGAAGCGGAGTTAATCGCCACGTCGCTGCCGGCGGCCCCCATCGCAATGCCCAGATCCCCTGCTGCCAATGCCGGAGCGTCATTAATACCGTCACCAACCACAGCGACCAAATGCCCATCTTTGCGAATCGTTTCCACAACCGCCAGTTTATCCTGCGGCAGACAATGTGCCTTAAAATCGGTGCATCCAAGTTCTGCCGAAACCCGGTTAGCCACTTCGCTGCGGTCGCCGGTCAGCATTGTAACCCTGCGAACATTACAGTCATCAAACAGTTCCTTAACCGCCTGCTGCGCTTCCGGACGCGATTTATCCTGCAAGCCAATCCAGCCAAGACACACCCCATTAGTTGCCAAATACAAGGTGCTGACCCCCTGCTCTTCATGTAAAGAAGGGTCGGAGATAATACTGACATCAACACCATTTTCTTCCAGAAATGATTTTCGTCCAATCATCACTTTTTCGCCGTCAACAGTAGCGAGAACACCTTTAGCAGGCACTTCTTCAAATGACTCGGCCTGAGTAAACGTAACATTGGCCTCACGAGCCAAATTTATCACCGCCCGTGCCGCGGGGTGCTTACTCATCTGCTCAGCAGAAGCTGCCAGTGTCAACATTCTGGCCGGTTCCACATCGCCGGCCGGTTCCAGTTTCGTTACATACAATTGTCCTGTTGTCAGTGTTCCGGTTTTATCAAACACCACCGCTGTGATTTTACCGGCAATTTCCAGTAATGACACATTTTTAATCAGAATGCCCAGACGAGCCGCCGCGGATAATGCCGCCACCATAGCCGTCGGTGTCGCCATGATCAAAGCACAGGGACATGAGATAACCAGAATACCGATGGGCTTGTTAATATCTTCGGTAAAGAAATAAACGATTCCCGCGATTATCAAAATCGTTGGAATATACCATTTCACATACTGGTCGATCATCCGCATGATCGGAAGTTGTGTCTGTTCTGCGGCGACAATTAACTGCTGAACCTTGCCCAGTGTCGTATCGTCGCCGGCCTTTGTTACAACGATTTCCATCATTCCCGTTAAATTGCTGGTGCCGGCAAACACCTGCATTCCGTTGACCTTATCAACCGGCAGCGATTCACCGGTGATCGTCGCCTCATTAACCGTACTGATGCCCTTTTTGACTTCACCATCAGCGGGAATGTTGTCGCCCGGGCGCACACGGACAATATCACCGGGCTTTAGATTGCTGACCTTAACTTCGGTCTCGCTGCCGTCCTCGGCCAGCAGATGTGCCGTCGTTGGCGTTAGTTTTATCAATGATTCTATCGACGCTCGCGCCCCCAATGCCGTACGCGTCTCCAATAATTCCGAGATCATCATGATAAACGCCACCGTTCCGGCTTCGACATATTCGCCGTTGGCAAATGCGGCAATTACAGCCAGTGCCACCAGTTCGTCCATGTGCATGTGCCCGTGCAGGATGCCTTTGATCGCATGAATCACAAGCGGCAATCCCAGCAGAATAGCACCGACCATCGCGATCATTTTACTGACATCCGTATTGGTTCCATAGAGCCAGTTGAACCAGGGAAGTTGAGCCAATTGGCTGTTGATGATCAAAATGCCGCCGGCCAGGGTTCCTAAAAATGCCAAGCTGGCACGAAACTGTTTACCTTCAGTAGCGCCATGGTCGTGAAGATGACCGTGCTCGTGTTCCATTTCGTGTGATTTAATGCCAATGTGCGTATGTGCCATAATGAATACTCAAATAACCTATAGATTAATTCGTGTCGCTATTTCTGTTTTGTTTTTTCTTTTTTGATATTCGGATCGCGGTTGAGCAAAAGCCGAATCTCATCCTGCAAGCCCTCGCGTGTTTGTATGAAAATCTTTTCATCTGCGCCCGCCAAAACTTCTTCAATCGCATCCTGATAAATCTTCTGCA
>CALETL010000050.1 GCA_937920485.1 uncultured Phycisphaerae bacterium | reverse complement strand
ACCTGTCAGCATGATGTCCATGCGATTAACCGGCGTATGGCATTTGCGCTTGGAGCTCAGGAACCGGTATCTAATACGCAGGCTGCTGAGCCAACGCAATAAACAATAAAAAGCGATCTTTATCCACAATTATTAAAACCTTATTTTTCAGCCCCCAAGCGGGGTTTATACAGATTTATTTTTTCAAAAAATGAAAAAAACTATTGTTTTACATGCCGAATTTATGTAAACTTCCGAACCTGTTTATGCAAGTGAATGTGTAACTATTGAAAGGAAGTAAAAATGCCGGCAAAAGTAGATAGCAGTACCTGTACGGGTTGTGGCGCATGTGTCGATTGCTGCCCGAGCGAGGCAATTGAAATGCAGGACGGTAAAGCCATCGTCGTTGCGGATAAGTGCGTTGACTGTGGTGTTTGTGTTGATGAATGCCCGGTGGAAGCCATCAGTATGGAATAATGATTTTCAGGCCCCATCGTCTAGAGGCCTAGGACACCGGGTTTTCAACCCGGCGACAGGGGTTCGAGTCCCCTTGGGGCTACGTTTTTTGGGACACTGAGTTTTGCTCAGTGTCCTTTTTTTTTGTTAATGGTTCTTTGAGTTTGAGACAGGTATCCAGACCGGAGTAAAGCCGGTCAGCGTCAATACCCTCGGTACAGTCGAGCCAGAAACCGGGTTGCTTAGAGCGGAAGAGGAAGTAAGCAACATTTCCCAAATGTTCCTTGATGTCAGAGGCGTAAGATATCCTGGGAGCGGTTGTCCATTTTTGTTCTAAAAAGCGTTCGATGTAGCCATCTGAGTCCGGAAGAAAGTCGCCCAGGTCATATATCCCATCAGAAACAATTTTTAGCCATTTATAATATCGTACTTTTCGTTTTTTACCCTCAATGGCTTGTCTGAAACTTTCATCCACATGAAGAATCGTAAGATCTTTTAGATCGTGCACCCAACGGTAGTCTGATTTCTCGAGCTTTTTAAGTTGATCAATTTGCCTTTTAAGCTCATTTGCTTTCTCAAAGTCCATGGAATTGGACGCACTATTCATCATCTGATTAAGCATATTATTGGCTGACTCTGTATGACCGTTTGCGCCTGCAATCGCCTTATGAACACGATTCAGATAACTCTGTTTTTGACTGGAGTCAAGGCACGGCCCGGGGCATTTTTGCATTTGAAAATAAGGGCAACTGGATCGCCGCGGAGTTTTCAGCAACGATGGATTTCGGCACAAACAAAAAACAGTATTCAGGGTTTCTGTGAATTCCAGAACAGTTTTTCGATTGGGAAACAAGCCATACGCGATTCGTTTTCCTGATGTGACGGGGTCATTGGAAATATAGAAGTAAGGCAGGGGGGCATCCAGGTCGATCACTGCAAAAAAAGGGGTTGGAAGCTGGATCCAATTATTAGCTGTTTCAGCGTAAAGGGTGTGAGCAAGCCGAAGATAGTTCACCTGTGTCATGAAGTTGCTATGGCAGGACGCCCAAAAGATTTTTTGGGAAAGCGTAGCAATGTCTGTCTTTCGAGATGTCTCTGTTTGTTTTTGAAGGAGTCTTGCGCAAACTGCCCTGCGAAGGTTTCCTGTCTGGATTATTTGAATGGGTTGGTTTTGCTGATCGACAAAAAGCAAAACGCCCTTACAGGTTGGAATCTCCTGAAGGGCGTCCTGTGTCCATTCGTTTTGTTTAAGAGTGACCGAAGAATCGAAAAGTTCTTCGTACGGAACGTTCATCAGACCCTCATGCCGCTAATGACTGTATCGAATACCATTTGATCGTTTACATAACCTTGAACAAGGGCTGAAAACTGCCGGCTGCGTACCTTGTGAATATGCCCCATTAAATAGAGCCTGGAACCGGGCGGAACCGTTCCACGGAATTTCGTTTTATCAATGCCTGAGAATCCAATAAATCCCTCCAGGCCGTAAATACGTTTCATGAAGAAACTGCAAAGCTGGGCTGCGGCCTCGATCATGATGACGCCCGGCATAATTGGCCGGGTGGGGATATGGCCGCGAATCCAAAATTCGTTATCTGTCACGTCTTTATAGCCCAGGCAAAGCATTTTCGGCAAATCATGCCAGATGATCGCATCCAATTGAGACATTTCGTATGCCTGCGGATTTACTTCAGCAATCGCGTCACGATCAAATTGAATCTGCATTAAATCAAGCGATGCAAGATCGATTAAAGGGGCTGGGGGCATAAAAACCTCTCTACTCAAAGCTATTTTGAGTGCGGATTAAAATGCTTGCTTAATTTTAGAAAATATGGCAGGTCTTACTAAAAAACCATATTAATCAGTAGAGCGGATTTCGAGCACTTTATTTCGTACGTTTTGGGCAGCTTGCTTAATCATCTGCATCTGCTTGCGAACGCGCGTGCCGGCTGCTTTGTTGCCGCCTTCGGCCTTGTTAATGTCTGCTTCAATCTCTGCGACCAGTTGTTTGAGTTCTTCGTATGCTTGCATGAATCATGCCTCCTTAAGAAACAAGTTAATATTTACATTTTTGAATAACTGAAAGTTCTACACGTCTTACCATTATTTTTCAAATACAATTTCTAAATTATCCGAACAATTTTAGGGTTAGTTCGGCGATCCGTTGACCTCTTCGGGCACATTGGCTCGTTACCCGCTCATCAGGTTTGCCGATAGAAATCGGCCCGTAATGATCCCCTTGAGGATCACCCTGAACGATCATGCCATGGATGAGCAGCATGTTGATAATCTCGCACACGGTTGTTTCGTTTCCGCCGCCGATATTGGCCGAACTGCTGAAAGCGGCGCCCACTTTTCCATCCAGCTTGCCATGCTTGCTTACTGATTCATCAAAGAACTGAGCAATCGGGCCGGCCGCTCTTCCATAGTAAGTCGGGGATCCGACAACGACCGCATCCACGTCAAGCAAGTCATTGACTTTTACATCGGTAACGCTTTTGCATTTTGTAGGCAATCCTGCTTTTTCCATGGACCCGGCGATAATATTTGCCATGGCTTTTGTGTTGCCGCTCCTCGAATAGTAAAGCACCAGTCCTTTAGGCATATCTTTCAGCTTCCTTTCGGTACGGGTTCCGTTTTCAATGCTTCTCTATTCTTACTGAAACCAGCAGGGGTTTCAACGGTAAAAACGCTGTTTTTTAAATTTTTATTGATTTTTTCATCTAAAAAGCGGATGTCGTGAATATCCCCCTGAGTGCTGTAAGCTTTGATGCGAAGCGGCAAAAAAGTGCCATTATTAACCCAAAAGTCGATTTTTGTGAATTCTTCATTGAAATTAGAGTCTTTTCGGGTCTTTAATAGGAGGTGAGTGGAGGTGTTAGGGTCCGCCGATTTTTGCTTAACGAGAGAGATCTCAAAATCTTTTTCGAGTTCGTCAATGCCTGAAAATCCAACCAAGGGGAAATTATGACTTATCAGCTCAAAAACATCGATCGGGGACTCTTCCGGGGCTTTCTGATATTGATCGATTTGTTTCAATTTATAGTCGATCCGGGTCAGCCAGACGCCGTCAAAGAGGTATTCTAACCGCTGTTTTACGGGCTCAAAGTCATCCTGCTTAATGTCATCAAATCGGATTCGGAGCCGGGAACGATCCTCGTCTTTTACATAATAGAGAATGCCATTTTTGAGAGTCTCGGAAGCAAGTAATTCCGGGTCCTGAATAAGAAGATAAGAAAGCTTTGTCTGGCATGATTTTAATTTTTCAGTGGCATTTTTCATCTTGGACAGAATTGTTTGCAGTTCATCAGATTTTTCAGATGCTTTCTCCGGAGTCTTGGCCGGTTTGGTGTCTTGATCTTTTGACTTGGCACAACAGCTTTTTCCTGCCAATGTGGATGGAGTCATGAAAATTAAGAATGCCAATAATAGGATATATTTATTCATCTTCATTCCTTTATTCAGTTTTGTTCGAGTTTTTCAATGAGGTTTATAAGCTCACCTATTCGTGAGATGGCATAATCCGCATGGACCTCAAATTGTTCGGCCTTCGGATGCGTCTTGAGTAAAACAGCAATTGCGCCCGCATGACGTGCAGATAGGAGATCATGCAGGAAATCTCCAACCACCAATGTTTGGGCTGGATCTGTGCCGAACTCATCGCACAATTTTAAAACGCCATAACCATCCGGTTTAGCCGGACCGTCGTGACGATCAACGATTGCGTCAAAGATTAGTTGATGCCGGCGGGCCACAGACATCGTATTCTTCAGCGTGTTACGCGTCAATAGTCCGATCGATATATTTCTCCTGCGAAGCTCTGTCAGCAGTTCGGCGACACCGTCATTTAATCGAGAGTTTTGGGCCGCATGATGTTCATGCTGCTCCAGAACAGCGTGTGCTTGTTTGCGTTGATCCAAATCCATCGCATTAAGCGCAGTCAGAATGTCGCCGGAATCAGGGCTTAGGCCCATTTCGTTGCGAATCCGATTAAAATCCAGCATGGGCTCTGTTATTGTTCCATCCAAATCAAAGATGATCGCTTTAATTTTCATAATCTTGTGCTGTCTTCTTTTTTCATCAGTTCCAACAGATATTGGGCAGCCTTGTTCAGTTGGTGATCTTTTCGGATGATAATACCCGTTGGGCGATTGAAATGTTCATTTGAAAATTCGATGGCGATCAGAGTCCCGCCCGCTACCTCCGCTTTTACGCTGGGCAAAGGAAGAATGCTGATTCCCGACTTAATCTCGATTGCACGTTTGATCGTTTCGATATTGTCAAACTCCAT
>CALETL010000049.1 GCA_937920485.1 uncultured Phycisphaerae bacterium | reverse complement strand
ATTATCCCTGCGCTCGCGCTTCGGGCTGTTGTTCATTTCTCAAGAAACCGGTTAGCGGACTCGATGCGCTAGCGGTTTCGCTTTTCGGGGCCAGGCCGGTTTCATAGGCGATTCGTCCTGCTTCAACCGCCATCTTAAAGGCCTTGGCTATTTGGATCGGATCGTTCGCCGTGGCAATCGCGGTATTGACCAGTACCGCATCGGCGCCCATTTCCATCGCTTCGGCTGCATGGGATGGAGCGCCCAAACCGGCATCGACCACAACCGGCACCGTTGCCTGTTCAATAATAATCTCAATCGAAGCCTTGGTTTTCATTCCCTGATTGGAACCGATGGGGCTTGCCAGCGGCATCACCGTCGCACACCCGACATCCTGCAATTTCTTCGCTAAGATTGGATCTGCATTGATATATGGCAGCACAATAAAGCCGTCTTTAACAAGTGTTTCAGCAGCTTTAAGCGTTTCCTCTCCGTCTGGCAACAGGTAGTACGGATCAGGCGTTACTTCCAGTTTGACCCATGCGATCCCGCTGGCTGCTCGGGCCAACCGTGATAAACGGACGGCTTCGTCCGCATCCCGGGCACCGGAGGTGTTCGGCAGCAATTGATATTTGTTACGGTCGATGGCAGCGAGCATATCATCATTTTTGTTTTCGATATCAACCCGCCGCAGCGCAACGGTCACCATTTGCGTACCGGATGCCTTGATGGCTTTCGCCATCAGAGCATTAGACGAGAACTTACCCGTTCCGACAAATAATCGTGAAGAAAATTCTTTATCCGCTATTTTTAATATACTCATCTTGACCTGTTATTATCCATTATTCATTATTCATTTATATCAGCCGCCGCCGACAAAGCGGATCAGTTCAATTGCCTGGGCTTCATTCAGAGATGTCTGCGCAAAGTCTTTTCTTTCGATGATTTTACCGTCTATTTCGGCGACAACTGTTGCTGTATCTATTTTAAGAATCGTCAGCAATTCACTCAAATTGGACGGCAAACCATCATCGAAGGTTTTTTCGGCTCCGTTTATTTTTAATACTGCACTCACTTGCTGTTCCTCGCTAATTTTATATGTAATTCATTCAATAAAAGTTCCGCAATGGCGTTGGCTTGATGATATGCCGCAATGCCTACGCGCGGAGCCGTCAACGGCACTCCGGGGCCGGTTCCGGAAACCGTATCGCCCACCAACACCAGCCGGTCGGAAATTCGTCGGGTCACGATCTCATTACTGCGACCATAACCAGCCAAACCACTGACAGAAACAACCACCACATCTTTCATCTTAGTCAGAACGGTTTCGACGATCATTTTTTTTTGATCGGCCCGGTCAAAACATTCGGCAATCACATGACAGTCTTTGAAGACTTCGACAATTTTTTCAGGCGTGAGGCGTGTTTTATGGCCCTTTAGATTCGCCTCCGGATCGATCCGTCGGAAATTTTCCAACGAAGCGTCAACTTTGTGCTGTCCGACCTGATCGGCAAAATAGTTCTGCCGGGTCAGGTTGCTCTCTTCAATCACATCAAAATCAACCAGTATCAGTTTGCCGACCTTTAGCCGAGTGAGCGCAACGCCTACATTGGATCCCAAGCCGCCCAAGCCGGCGATCCCGACAACTGCATTCTTCAGTTCAAAAAAAGTCTGCGGTGCCATTTTCGGCCTCTTAATAAAAAAAGCCCCTGCCACGAAACGAACAGGAGCACAAAATTTTACATTATATGTCTCCCTTCGCCGGGATTAACCGGATCAGGTTCAAAGGGTCATCTGGACTCTCAGCTCTGGACATTTTGCCCATCGCTCCCCTGACACTGGAACTTCTACGAACCATCTTACGATTGGGTCAAAAAAAAGCAAGAAATTATTCAAATGAGCGATCCGTCCATCCCTTAACGCACAAAATATAGCGTTTTTCAGGCCATTATAAGATTTCCTGAATAATGTGGTCGACGGCGGCACAGCCCCCGTCCGGCTCTGCTTGAAGCTGTTTTGAAATTGCCTTTGCCCGTTCCTGCATACCGGTATCACCCAGTATGCTTTCGAGTATTGGAGCAAAGTTCCTGGACGCCGCATAGGCCACCTTCAACCGCTTTGAAACGCCCATACGCTCAGTTCGAATCGCATTATCAAACTGGTCATACGCATGGGGAATCACCAACGCCGGAACACCTGCTCTCAAGGTCTCAGCTGTAGTGTTTAGACCGCCGTGATGAATTACCGCTGCGGCTCTCGGGAAAACCCAGCCATACGGCGCGAAATCCACAGCAAGGATATTTCTGTTTGCTTCAGCGTATTTCGACAAGTCTTTCCCGATCATCAAACAGGGTTGGTTAAGTTGTCTGCAGATGGCTGCTGTATTTTGGTAGATTTCGGCGCCATGCAACGATGCCGTAGACCCCATCCCGATAACAACTGGTTTTCGATCCTGAGCAAAAAGATTGCTGATCGTATCGGGAACATCCGGCCAATCTTTGATATGTTCATCTCGAACAAAACCGCATATATGTGAATTCGGCGGATCATCTGTTGCCTTAGGCCGCAATAACTCTGACCAAAGACCCAAATTGACAGATGCTTTTCCAAACGAATCCTCGATTTTTTTTATTGGATTTGGAATCTTTTTTTTACGGCAATAGGGTTTCAAATAAATATCGTGAGCAATCTGGATCAGAAAACGAACAGTATGAATCTGAAAACGACGAAACCATAAGGGCGTTCTGAAATAATTGATATACCCCGGTTGTGTTACTCCAAACCAACCCAATGGTGTGGGACTCAATGTTGCATAAGGGATATGGTTTTGTATGGCAGCCAACGTACCACCAAATTCCAAAATGTGACAAGCAACCATATCTGGCTTTTCTTGAGTGATTAAATTCGTCATTGCTGGATACATTACAGGAATGGTTTTAAGTACCAATTCCCAGACCATTTTGGGGCCTTTTCGGGGATGCAGAAATTTTGGATTGTCCTGAATCTCTTTGAAAACATCCCAGTAATCTCCTGCCGGGATAAATGTTAAGCCCGCTTCAGTGATTTTCTTTTCATAATAGGGATTGGAAAGGAAAAGAACGTCAACCCCCTTCTGTCGAAGAGAACGGGCAAGCCCCAGACAGGGATTGAAATCTCCTGAGGAACCAAAACTGCTGATAACAACTTTCAAAAACGCCCCCTTAACTGTTAATATTTTCTGCGAAAACGGGCGGTCGGAATGTTCAGGATCTTCCGGTATTTGGCCACGGTTCGGCGGGCGATACTGCCCATGCCCGCTTCCTCCAGTTTTAGACGGAGTGCATCGTCACCAAGCGGCTTGGATTTGTCCTCGTTATCGACGATCTCCTGTAACTTTGCCTTAACCGCATCCCAACTGTGTTCGGTGCCGGACTGGTCTTCCATGCCACCGCTAAAGAAACTGCGAAGCGGTAAAATTCCCTGCGGGCTTTGGACATACTTTCCTGAAACGGCCCGTGAAACCGTTGCGATGTGAACACCAACCTCATCAGCAATTACAGACATCGGCAAGGGTCGCAAGTGCAGTTTCCCCTTATCAAAGAAACGTTTCTGGTGCTTGACAATGGCCCGTGCAACTCGCAGGAGCGTTCGTTTTCGTTGCTGGATGGCATCCATAAACCACTGGGCCGAATGGATATTCTTTTGCAAAAACTGGCGGGTTTTGTCGTCAATATCACGATTACGAGTCATCTTCTGATAGAAATCATTGACGCGCAAATTCGGCAGGCGAGTGTCAATCAGTGAAACCGTATATCCGTCCTCTTCGTTCGGTTCAACAATGACGTCGGCGGTAATGGGATGATTTTCGTAATGGCCCACCAGCAGGCCGGGAGAGGTGTCCAGTTTGCTCATCCGCTCAATGGCCCGATTGACCTGTTCCAGTGAACAGCCCATTTTTTTGGAAATTTCAGGGAGATGATTTTCCAGAAGCGCATTCCAGCACTGCTGAACCATGCGAATTTCAAACGACATGTCGTCAGAAAACTGACACATCTGGAGCAATAAACACTCACGGAGATCACGCGCACCGACGCCTGTCGGATCCAGTTTTTGAACCAACACAAGCGCCTGCTGCAGGTGCTCCAATCCAAACGCATGTTTGTCTTTGTTGTGAAGCTGTTCCAGACGGATTGACAGATAGCCCTTTTCGTCCAGATAGTCGATGATCAATTCACCGGCAACTTTGACCAGCGGTTCGGCGTCCACCATTCTCCACTGGTCCTTGAGCGAATCCAGAAGCGACTGTTCCTGTGCGGCGGTATTGTTCATCGCCTCTAACTTTTTATCGGGATCGCCTGACGAAACATATTGATAGGATGATTGGCGCGGCATTGGCCCGGCGCCGTTCAGGTAATCGGTGAAATCTTCGCCCATACTTTCGAGACGCTGAAAATCCTCTATATTGTCAGAATCATCATGAATGACCAATTCCTGCTCATTTGAAACATCTGCGGTTTCAGTCTGGGGCTGCTCCGTTTGTTCTGACTTCTCCTCGACGACCTCCAAAACGGGATTACTGTTGAGTTCCGCCTCGATCTTTTCCTGTAAGGCCAGAAAGGGAAGCTGCAAAACCTCCATAGACTGAATCATGCGCGGAGCAAGCTTCATCTTTTGCTCCATCCGCATTTGACCTGTCATGGAAAGCTTCATTGCCATACGCTAAGTTCCCTGTTTATAAACACCTATCAACACTGTCCTTTATTATAGCAAAATCGCAGCAAGATTTATACCAAAATCCAAAATGTCCGACAAAATCATAGCTCGTTGCGGTTTAGAATGGCATCCGTCAAGACGTTTCCGGTGGAAAATTCGATCGTCGAACCGGCGGGCAGGCCCCGAGCCAATCGAGTTATCTTGATATTCAAGGAATGAAGCAGGGAATGAATATACAGCGATGTGCCGTCGCCTTCGAGGTTGGGATTGGTTGCCATAACCACTTCTTTGACTGAGCCGTC
This sequence comes from uncultured Phycisphaerae bacterium, assembly GCA_937920485.1. GTDB lineage: Bacteria > Planctomycetota > Phycisphaerae > Sedimentisphaerales > Anaerohalosphaeraceae > 4572-13. The sequence continues at coordinate 1,726 of CALETL010000049.1, read as the reverse complement.
TCGAATGCGTTTGACCAACGCATCAATTGTCAAATCGTCTGGTTCTACGCCTTCCAATGGAGCGATATGCCCGTTCAGAACGTGATAGACCCACTTACACAGCCCTGTTTTTTCTAAACTGATCACATCCTTGGGCTGCTCAACAACACAGATTACTTCGTGATTCCGCCGGGAGTCCGAACAGATCGAGCAGACTTCGGTCTCGGCCAGATTATAACAGATTCGGCACTGGTGAATATTGGCTTTGACATCGGAGATCGCGTGTGCCAAGGCAAGGGCATCCTGAGGCGAGGCCTTGAGGATATAAAACGCAAGACGCTCGGCGGTCTTAGGGCCAATGCCGGGCAGGTTGGCGAACTGATCGATCAATTCATTTAAGCTTTTTGTATATGCAGGATTCATGTCTTAACCTATCTGCTCCTCTGCTGACATATCCATTTGTGCATCATCTATCTGGATATCGATTTTCTGTATTTCAAGCGGCGTCGCATCCAGCCCTTTCAGAACCATCTGAACCACGGGGTCATTAAGGGCCTCCTGACGCTGCTGACGATTAACCTGGGAAGTTGTCTCGGTCGGTGGTTCAGGTGATTGTTTTTGCGGTACCGTTTTTACTGCATCACCCAATAGCAGATGAATTTTAATTTCCTCAGAAAATATCTGCGACAGTGTCTTTTCGATTACAGCGGACTTACGCTCGCACATATTTTTAGCCAACTGCCCCTGACCGTTATTATTAAATTGAAGAGACAATGTTGGGTTATCGAAAGAGACCGGGCGGGCCTGTACAAGAAATGCCCCAAGAGATGAATCGGCCTGGGCGCATTGAGTCGCAACAGTCTGCCATGAAGATATAATAGCGTCTATATCCGCAGAAATCGAAACGGGTTTCATTGCAACTTGTGCTGCGGGCGCCGTTGTTTGTCCGGAAGAGATGGGTTTGCTACTTACCGACTTTTTTTTTAACGGCATCCCTGTCGTTTTCGCCCCGGTAAGCGTTGCGCTGAGCTGATCCAAGCCGATAAAGTGTTCGCTCAGGGTCAGCCGTAATAGTGAGGCCTCCAGCAGCGCCCGGCTGGTTTCACTGGTTCGCAGGGTCCAACGCAGTTTTTCCAGAGCCGTAATGTTATAGATCAGGGCCGCAACGTCAAATCCTTGTGCAACCTGCTGCAACTGCTGTTTTTCCTCACTGGTCAGCACAAGAACATTGCTGTCGGCTCCGGCACTTTGCAGAACCATCATATCACGCATATTTTGGATCAGCAGGTCACATATCTGGCTGGAACTTTGCCCATTGTCGATCAATTGTTCAATCGCGTCCAGCACACCCGCCGCATCATGGCCAGCAATACCCTCCAACAGATTCATCACCTTCTGTCTATCGGGAATGCCCACCAATTCGTTTAACTGCTGTGCGGTCAGCGGCTGTTGGCCGGCGCTAATCAATTGATCCAGCAAACTCAGGGCATCACGCATGGAACCATTGGCTAATCGGGCCAGATGAATAATCAGGTCTTTTTCGTACTCGACCTTTTCATCTTTGAGGATCATCTCGAGCTGAGTACCAATCGTTTCAGCCCCAATATTTTGAAAGTCGAACCGCTGGCATCGCGACTGTATCGTCGCAAGCACTTTGTTCGGCTCGGTTGTGGCAAAGATGAATTTAACATGTTCCGGCGGCTCTTCAAGAATCTTTAGCAGCGCGTTAAATGCACCGGTACTTAGC
>CALETL010000048.1 GCA_937920485.1 uncultured Phycisphaerae bacterium | reverse complement strand
GTCCATCACATACGCCGCATCCAGACGCAGCGAGGGTAGGGGCGAAAGGTTCCAACCGTGGCGCATCTCCTCCAGAATAAAACCGTACTTGCGTACCGCGTTCATCTGGTCCTGATCGAAAGCCACCATATTGAACCAGTGTGTACGGTCCCCTTCGCCTTCTTTGCCCCATGCGGCCACAACACTTTCACTCTGACTGAGCAACTCGGTGTCCGGATCCTGAACCATTGCCAATACTTCGGCAGACGTACTCAACTTAAGCGTCGTTGAATAGTACCTGTCAAAAACAGGCTCATAAGTCTCCAGTTCGGCGCATCCGCAAACAAATAACACACCTGTCATAGCCGCTGTTAAGAAAAGACGGTCTATCTTCACAATCGCGCTCCTATAAAAAGTTTATTTTCTGCCTAAAAAAAGATGTTTTTAACGCAAAAGAGGGGCGATTTTAAGGATCGCCCCTCTTGTTTATCGGTTAATAATAAACAGACCTTAAACTTCTTTCGCGTTGACCCATTTCATCATTTTTCGCAACTTGCGGCCAACCTCTTCAAGCTGGCTGCCATGGTCTTTATCATAAAGGGCATTGAAATTCTTCATGCCGCCTTTGTATTCTTCGACCCACTCTTTGGCGAACTGGCCGGAAACGATCTCGTCGAGGCACTTCTTCATTTCAGCCTTGGTCTCGGCGGTAATGATCCGCGAGCCGCGAGACAGGTCGCCGTACTCAGCCGTATTGGAAACGCTGTACCGCATATAGCTCAGGCCGCCCTGATAGAACAGGTCCACAATGAGCTTGACTTCGTGCATGCATTCAAAGTAAGCGATCTCCGGCTGATAACCCGCTTCGACCAGTGTTTCAAAACCAGCCTTGATCAGGGCGCTGAGGCCACCGCACAGAACCACCTGCTCGCCGAACAGGTCGGTTTCGGTCTCTTCCTTATAGGTGGTCTCGATGATGCCGGCGCGGGCGCCGCCAATACCATTGGCCCATGCCAGCGCTACGTTCTTGGCATTGCCGTCTTCGTCTTTCTCAACCGCGATCAAACAGGGTACACCGCCGCCCTTTTCATATTCGCTTCGTACCAGATGGCCCGGTCCCTTGGGGGCGATCATCACAACGTTAATGCCTTCCGGCGGAATGATATAGCCAAAATGAATATTGAAGCCGTGACAGAAACCCAGTGTCTGGCCCGATTTCAGATTCGGATGAATGTCCGATTCGTAAACCATTGCCTGCACTTCGTCCGGCAGAGTCACGATGATCAGAGCCGCACCCTCCATTGCCTGTGGAATTGCACAAGGTGTAAAACCATGTTCCTGAGCGAGTTTGAAGTTATCGGTGCCTTCCAACTCCGCAACGGCGACTTCGATACCGCTGTCACGCAGATTCTGACTATGAGCGTGTCCCTGGCTTCCATAGCCGATCACGCAAACTTTTTTGCCCTTCAGTGCATCCAGCGGGGCATCCTGTTCATAATACATTGTAGCCATTTTTTTTCATTCTCCTGATTCTATTGAAAATTCTGTTATTCTTCTGATTTTGTCCGTGCCTGCCGTGCCATCGCAACGGTTCCTGTGCGGACAATGCTTTTGATGCCATACGGACGGCATGATTCGATAAATGCCTCGATCTTGCTTTCCGGACCGGCGACCTCTACCATAACGAATTTCGGGCCGATGTCCACAACTTTTCCGTTAAACATCTCGATGAGGGCAAGGATCTCAGGCCGCTTTTCAGGCGTACAGGCTACACTCAGCAGCATCAGATCGCGAGCCACCACATCCTGACCGACGAAGTCCTGAACCTTCACAACCTCAACGATCTTGACCAACTGCTTGCGAACCTGTTCAACCACTTTGTCATCGCCAAGGATCACAATGGTCATCCGGCTCAGGGTCGGATCATCGGTTCGCCCCACCGCCAGTGAGTCGATATTAAACGCTCGCGCCGCGAACATACCGGCCACATGGGCCAGAACACCCGGCTTATTCAAAACTAATGCACTCAATATATGCTTCATTTTATTGTCTCCTTTTCAGGTTTTACGCCATTTCAAAAATATCCAGACCGTCCATTTCGTGGAGCGACTTGCCCGCCGGAACCATCGGCCAAACATTCTCTTCAGGATCAACGCGAAAATCAACCACGCACGGTCTTGTTTGCGCCAGCATTTGTTCAACCGCGCCTGCAACCTGATCCTTTTTGTCAACAGTGATGCCCACACAGCCCAATGCCTCGGCAACCTTTGCGAAGTCCGGGTTTTTCAGCGAGCTTTGCGAGTACCGCTTGCCATAGAACAGTTCCTGCCACTGACGAACCATGCCCATGAAGCCGTTATTCAACAGAGCCACCTTGATTGGCAGGTCATACATGACGGCTGTCGAGAGTTCGGTCAATGTCATATTAAAGCTGCTGTCGCCGTCAATATCGACCACTATTTTATCCGGATAGGCTAACTGTGCCCCGATCGCTGCGGGCAGTCCAAAGCCCATCGTGCCAAGCCCGCCGGAAGTAATAAACTGACGGGGTTTGCTGTACTTATAAAACTGAGCCGACCACATCTGGTGCTGGCCAACACCCGTACATATAATCGCATCGCCAGCGGTCTGACGGCAGATCTCTTCGATCACATACTGCGGTTTAATGACATCAGCATTTCGGTCATAAGTAAACGGATGTTTTGCCTTCCACGCCGCGATCTGCTCGAACCATTCCTTACGGGGTTTGTACTCGAGCGACTCGATCATCTCTTCAAGAACCTCTCTGGCATCACCAACAACAGGAATGTCAACATGAACATTCTTGCCAATGTTGGATGCATCCAGATCAATATGGACGATCTTCGCGTGCGGCGCGAATGTATCCAGCTTACCGGTAACACGGTCATCAAACCGAGCCCCAACCGAGATCAGTAAGTCCGCTTCCTGCATGACAAAGTTGGCATACGCCGAGCCATGCATGCCCAGCATGTCCAGCGACTCCGGACGGTTTTGGTCATAGGCGCCCAGCGCCATCAGTGTCGTGGTGACCGGGATATTGGCTTTTTGGGCAGCCGCCCGCAACGCCTCGGAAGCGCCGGAGATAATGCACCCGCCGCCAACATACAGAACCGGTCTTTTTGACTCATTGACGGCCTTGGTCGCTGCCGCGATCTGACGGGCATGTCCCTTGTGACGAACCCTAAAGCCCGGCAGTTCAATCTCCCGTTTCGGCGGGATCGGACACTCGGCGATTTGCATATCAACCGGAATATCGATCAATACCGGACCGGGCCGACCCGTGGAAGCAATATAGAATGCTTCACGAATCGTCTGCGCCAAATCGTTGGGATCCTTGACGATTACATTATGTTTGGTGATCGGACGGGTAATGCCTGTGGTATCCGCTTCCTGAAAAGCGTCATTGCCGATCAGCGAGGTGCGAACCTGTCCGGTGATCGCAACCAGCGGAACCGAATCCATCATTGCCGTTGCCAGGCCCGTCGTCAGATTGGTCGCACCGGGGCCGGAGGTGGCGATGACCACGCCGGTCTTGCCGGTCGCACGGGCATAGGCATCGGCCATGTGGCAACCGCCCTGCTCATGCCGCGGGATGATGAATTTGATCGGCGCATCATAGATTTTGTCGAACAGCGGCAAAACCACGCCGCCCAGATAGCCGAACATGACCTCAATGCCCTGCTCGATCAGCATATCAACGATGACCTGTGAGCCGGGCTTGTAGATCGTTTCGTTTGCATTGTTTCCATTTTTAGTCATTATTGTTGTCTCCTAAACAGATTGTTCTGCAGGTTGTTGTCGGTGAATACCCGGGGCGTGCCTTTACAGACCGATACCGGATAATGTGTTGGAGGTTCGCAGGTGCGCACCCGCAACAAGACATGCGTAAACATAGCGTGTTTCCTTTCCTGTTAAACATTTCGTTATTCCAGCGTTCGCAGGGTTCTGGGGCATTTTTCGAAGGGCCGTCTCCGATAGCACCGAGCTATCCGGGCCGGCCGCATCGGGATATGCTGCCCCGATACTGCGAAACTCAAACCACAATCTTAACTTGTGTTACAGGTTCGCGGCCGGGCTTGGGTTCACCCGCCGCGTCTGAAGTTACGGTATAGTCTACTCATTATTTCGGCAAAAGTCAACCTGTGATCCAGATATTTTACGAAAATCCAGCTTATCAGCAGAAAAACCGATAATTCCTTTCTTGAAACTCGTGCAGACGGGTGGTTTAATGGCGGCATGTTTACAAAAGCGACGATTATCGGCAACGGCGGGATGGGTAGTGTTTGTGCGATGCGGCTGTGTGAAAACGGCATCGGCACCACGATGTGGGGCCATGACGCCGCGGAACTGGACAGGATCGCGGCGGCGAAAGAGAATATCATCTTTTTGCCGGGATATTCCCTGCCGGAAACGTTGAAGTACGACGCTGACGATGCGGCAGCGTTGGTTGGCGCTGAACTCATCGTTTCAGCAGTGCCGTGTCAATTTCTTCGCAGCGTCTGGAACCGTCTAAAGCCACACATTCCCGCAGGCGTGCCGATTGTCAGCATCACCAAGGGCATCGAGATCGACACCCTCCTGCGACCCACGCAGATCATCACCGAAATCCTCGGTAATGATTATCCGCTAGTAACACTGTCCGGACCGAACATTGCTGATGAAGTGGCTCAGCGACTGCCCGCGACGGCAACTGTCGCCTGTCAGGATGCCACGCTCGCGCAGCAGATTCAACAGGCATTTAACACACCGATGTTCCGTGTGTATACCAATGATGATTGCATCGGTGTGGAACTGGCCGGAGCGATGAAGAATATCATCGCAATCGCGGCCGGCGTCATCGACGGTATCGGTGCCGGGGACAATGCCAAGGCCGCCCTGATCACGCGCGGGCTGGCCGAAATACAGCGGCTGGGCGTGGCACTGGGGGCCAGTGAAAAAACCTTTACCGGCCTGTCCGGGCTGGGTGACCTGTTTACGACGTGTGTATCGCCGAAGGGACGCAACCGCGGCTTCGGTCAGCGTATCGGCCAGGGCATGAGCGTTGATGAGGCAATACACGCCACGCAAAGCGTCGTCGAAGGCGTACCCACCTGCGGCGGAATCGTGGAACTGGCAAAACAGCATAACGTCGAAATGCCGATCACCGAAGCAATCTACAGCATCATCAACGGCGAAAAAACCGTTACCGAAGCCATCGCCGACCTGATGACCCGCGAACTGAAAGCCGAATAACCGAGCAGAAACAAGAGTTTTTTATATGATCGATATAAGGAGCACCCGAAATGCAGCATAGTCTGGATTTTGAAGAATTGACGGATTTAACGATTG
>CALETL010000047.1 GCA_937920485.1 uncultured Phycisphaerae bacterium | reverse complement strand
CCAACAGAAACTGCCGGCTGAGACTGGCGCTGGTGGTCATTTCGGCTTCAGATTTTTCTTCTGCATTATCATACGCTTCATCGAAATTATCGTACGTGTAGGAAGCGTCTACGGTACCCAGCAATTGGAAGGCATACTGGTCACGCGTTTCCGTAAGCGCTAAGGCCGAACGAAAGAGACTTTCTTTTTGCGATTGATAATTACGGTTAAATTGAGTCGCGATCCCAACGGCTTCAGCCAGACTGAGTATTTCTGATGAGGGGACCATTTCGGATGCTTTCAGTGCATTAGGTTCCCCTTCCGTAACTTTATAATTGGCTTTGTATCCAAAATCATCCTTCCACTTCTGATCCAGAATTGTGTACACTTCTTTATCAGCACTTTCTTTATACTTTTCCAGGTTCCTACACCCTGAAAAGAAAAGCATCAAAACGGATATGATCAACACATATCTTGTTGTTTCTTTTGAGTTAATCAAAACATCCTCGAATCATTCTTAATTCCTTATCCTAATAATACTTACATCGTTCATTTGAGACCTTGACTTTCGTACTTTATCAGATACTGCCAAGGCGGGTTTCTGCATATTTGAAGTGTATTTTGCTGCTTATTATGATTTGCGGCGAACAAGCGACACTTAAAACACCTAAGCCCCTGTCATAAAAGAACTTATTTCATTACAGGGCATATATCATCCCTGATTTATCATAATTTTCGGTATAACTACGGACGCAAAAACCCTTTACCATAAAAGACGTATCAAATAGTAATTATATTTCAAAGCGAAATGGTTACGGCTAAAATCCGATAAATAAACCGAAAAACCCCATTTTTGTCTCTTTCTCGCACTTTCTGCGGATTATTTTTCGATGTCGAAAACATCGAGCCAAACATCTGTTTCCCGTTCAGTCAGGCCGTGCCGCTTCTCAGAGGGTTCCGGGGTTGGGCGAGCGGCCTGCTTTTCAAGCTGAAGCAGCAGATGCTGCCAGAAAAACTCAGAAGGAACCGCTTTGGCTTTGCGTTTCGTGGTCGCTTTTCGAAGACGTTTATCAGAACTGACAACGACAAGACTTTTGGGGGCAGAATTATCGAGAATCTTTTCCTCAATGACATCATCCGCCTCATATGACTGGCCGGAAAAATAAACTTCCAGTGATGGGATCCCCCCAAAGGCACTCTTGTCCGGCGGGCCGATTCCGTCAAAAACAATATGACCATGATCGCGGACACAGCGAAGATAATCTGAAACGGCCCGGCACAACTGAACATCGGTCAGGGATGAAAACTCCTCCAATTTCTGAACTGAGCAGAGCAGATTATAGCCGTCAATCAGATACGGCATGCGCTAACCTTTATCTTGAAATCTGATTTCACCGGCGACAAGCGTGTAGAGAACCTTCCCTTTCACGGTCCATCCCTGATAGGGACAGTTACGGCTTTTTGAGTAGAACTTCGCCGCATCAATGGTCCACGCCGCATCAGGATCAATAATCACAACATCAGCACGATCACCAACCGCTAAACTGCCCTTTTCGACATCGATGATCTGAGCGGGCCGCCATGTCAGCATTGCCAGCATTTGGGACCAATCGCATACACCTGCGTCAATCAAGGCCTTGCGGTAAAGAGGCAACGCACACTCGATCCCAACCATTCCGCAAGGAGCAGTAAGGAACTCCAGCTCTTTTTCACTTTGAAGATGCGGAGCATGGTCCGACGCTAAGGCATCAATCAGGCCATCATGAATCGCCTGTTTGATCGCGTCGATATCTTTTTGGGTTCTCAGCGGCGGGTTTACTTTGTAATTCGTATCATAATCAGCAATCGCTTCCTCTGTCAAAAGCAGATGATGCGGCGTCACCTCGCACGTCACCGGCAATCCCTCGGCCTTGGCTTCACGAATGATCTTCACAGAACCTGCTGTGGAGATATGCTGAGCGTGGTAGCGGGTGCCTGTTTTTTTGACGAGCTGAACATCGCGCCATAGCATCATTTCTTCAGCCAACGGGTCGATACCCGGAAGACCCAATACGGTTGCGTTATAACCGGCATTCATGACTCCGTCTTTGGCTAAAGACCGATCCTCGCAATGCTGCGAAACCACCCGATTAAACATTGAGGCATATTTCATGGCACGAAGCATCATTGCGGTATCCTGTACGCCGCAACCGTCATCTGTAAAGCCGACCGCCCCTGCCTGGGTCATCAGTCCCATTTCCGCCAACTCCTGCCCCGCGCGATCCTTGGTGATCGCCCCCATGACATGAATAAATGTCTTGCGGGCCTGTCGTCCCATACGATGAATATATTCTACTGCCGTGGCCTCATCAATCGGCGGATTTGTGTTGGGCATGCAGACAACCGATGTATAGCCACCTGCTACTGCGGCGGCAGAGCCGGATGCAATGGTTTCTTCCTCTTCATCGCCGGGTTCCCGAAAATGAACATGTATATCGATCAATCCGGGTGCCACAATTTTTCCGGATGCATCAATAATATGATCCGCAGAGTCCGTTAATTTTTTGCCGATCCGGGTGACCTGAAAATCATCAATATATAAATCGGCTATTTGATCGATGTTGTTTCTCGGATCGATCAGTCGTCCGTTTTTAATCAGCGTTTTTTGAGGTACGGGTTGTGCCATTTAATTTCTTCTGCCTTCACTGACTGCGGCCTGGTTAACCAGAAAAAGGACCGCCATGCGTACAGCCAGACCATTCGCAACTTGTTTGAGTATTACACTGTTGGGGCCGTCAGCCACTTCGGATTCTATCTCCAAGCCGCGATTGATCGGCCCGGGATGCATAACGATGATATCTGACTTGGCCCGCTTGATACGATCCGCGGTCAGACCAAAATAATGCGAGTATTCACGAACCGACGGGAAAGGATTGCCTCCCATTCGTTCAAACTGAATACGTAGCATGTTTATCACATCAAGGTCTTCGATGACGTCATCGAGCGAATAGGAGACATTGACAGGCAAATCTTTCACACTTGCCGGCATCAGGGTCGGAGGTCCGATCAGCGTTACTTCTGCTCCCAGTTTGGTCATTGCATAGATATCACTGCGGGCGACGCGCGAATGTGCTATATCGCCTACAATGCCGATCTTCAGTCCATCCAGTGAACCGCGCTCCTGACGAATCGTATAGACATCCAGCAACGCCTGTGTGGGATGCTCGTGAAAGCCGTCTCCGGCATTGACAACACAGGCATTAATTGACCGGCTGAGCAATTTGGGAGCGCCGCCAGCATTGTGGCGAATCACTACAATGTCAATGCCCATTGCTTCAAGGTTTTGTGCTGTATCGATCAGTGTTTCGCCTTTGCTGACGGAACTGGATTTTTTGGTGAATTCAATCACATCCGCACTGAGTCGACTGGCTGCCAATGTAAAACTATTGCGTGTTCGTGTGCTGTCTTCAAAAAACATATTGACAACCACTTTCCCGCGAAGTGTAGGTACTTTCTTAATGGACCGCGTGCTGAACTTTTCAAAGCCCTGAGCGGTATCGAGGATAAACTCAATCTCCTCACGGCTCAGATCACTAATCCCGATGAGGTGTTTTCTCGTCCATTGGATTTTTTTGCTTTTGCTCATGACTTTATAATAACCCGGTCTTTTTCATCAGTTTCAATAAAATGCACAGAAACCAATTTCGATTCATCTACATCCGTTTTAAGACCAACATAATCGGCACTGATGGGATATTCATGGTGCCCACGATCGACCAGCACAGCCAGCCGCATCAATCGCGGCCGTCCCAAATCGATTAAAGCATCCATCGCGGCTCGAATGCTGCGGCCGGTATGTAAAACATCATCCACCAACAAAACCAGCTTATCGGTAATGTCAAAATCAATTTCTGTACTTCGAACCGTTGGCTGGACCTCTTTGGGCTCATTGACATCGTCTCTGTATAAGGTAATGTCGAGTGTCCCGTTTAATATCCCGCCGGAAAAATAGTCCTCAAGAGTACTCTGGAGACGTTGGGCCAGTATTTCGCCGCGGCTGCGAATGCCGATAATCGCGACATCAGTATCGGCGGGGATATCGGACCTTATTTGTTCGACAATTTGGCCAATGACATCATTAATTTGTTCAGCGTTAAGCAGGATTTCCATCTTTTTTATCTTTTTTTCCTGTTATCAACATTTTCCTTGGTTTGGAGCGTAATTTAGCCGAAATCTCATTGTAGCAGGAAGTATATCAAGCCCTGTCATTGAAAGCAAGGATTATCATGTTCAGCTGGATTTTGATTAAAATATGATGATCGAAAGGGTTTATTTTGGGACTTTGACTGTTTTTATGATATAATATTAGTGGGTTTATGGCGGGACTTAGGAGACTGTTTGATTCCTTTATTGAAACCAATTTATTCCTGTATGCAAAACACAAAAACAATCAACTTTTTGTGTCTGGTCATTTTTGTGTCGGTGACTTTTTCGGCATGGGCAGATGATGCGCCAGCGGTCCAACCGGCCGCTCTGGATTTTACAAACACATATGCGCTGAGTGCAATGGATCCCAACCTCACCGGTAAAGGCTCTCTTATCGCTGCGATCTGTGCCAGTCAGACCTATCTCGACGGCCGTGCACAAGATGACTACCGCTTTAATATGAACCACCACAGTCTGCAAGATGCGGATGTGTTGTTTTCTGACGGCACTGAAGGACGGTTTGGGATTTCTTCACACGCTACGGCCATTGCAGGGATTCTGCTGGGAATGGATCTGTCCGCATCGCATCCGGACCTGGGAAGCTTTGAGTACAGGGGTGCGTGTCCGGATGCGTCTGTCAATGTTTATGAGTTTAACCGTTTTCTTGCCCGGCTATATGCCGAGTTTCCGGTTGAGGAAGATATTGTTGTATTGAGCCTGGGTGATATGTTCGAATCGTGGTGGGTGCGGGCGTTGGAACGGGCCGCTGCGGCAGAAGATTTTCTGATTGTGGCAAGTAACGGTAACGGTGCCAATTCTCAAACGCCTATGCCGCTTTATCCTGCTGCAGGTTCCAACGTCCTCAGTGTAGGGGTCGTTGACGCTTTAATGGATGCAGATGGAAATATCAGTGTGTGGGATTTTTCAACTCCTAAAACAGCCCACTCAAGCAGCGGTCCGACAGAGGACCAGCGGTGCAAGCCGGATATAGTAGCGCCGGGGACAGCCCTGGTGCCTTCGGGCAATGAAAAGGACGACTATGTACTTCAACATAACTGGTCCTCGTTGGCCAGTCCTGTTGTGGCGGGAACCGCGGCGCTGCTGGAGCAAAAGGCATTCTCAGATGCTTCACTGAAAGCGGCCTTCGACCGACCGGGGAAAAGCTTGGTCCTGAAAGCGGTCTTACTGAACTCTGCTAAAAAACTGCCCTATTGGCACAAAGGCCGCATCGAAAACGACGATAACCATGATGCGCCGCTGGATTACACACAGGGAGCGGGGTTGCTGGATGCTTTAGCCGCTTATGAGCAATTAACCGCCGGAATGGGTAAACCGGGCGAAGTTCCGGGTACAGGCTGGGACAATCGCACTTTGCAGAGTGATGACAAAGCACATGAGTATAAATTTGATGTTCGCGAACCCAATCAGATGATTACTGCGACACTGTGCTGGAACCGCATTTATCAGAAGAAATACCCCTTCAATCATGCATTGAAAAAAGACGCGGATTTGCGGCTTGAGCTGTGGGGTATCGATCCCAATAATTCGGAAAATAACGTCCTGCTGGACTACAGCGACAGCGTTAACGACAATGTCGAGCATATCTATTTTGCCTGTGATCCGAATTATACCGCCTATGCGATTCGTGTAAAATACAATGACGACCAACCGGATACATCCATCAAGCATCGGTTCGCCGTTGCCTGGTCGGTCGGACCAAATCGACAGGTTGGTAATGTATGGTGGTATGATCTAAATGCTGATGACAAGGTCGATGCGATTGACAACCTGATTTACACCATGATCGATAATGGTATGGTTGCAAAAATAGATGAGGCATTTTTAACTGAAGCACTAAAAATATCCCCCGACCGCATGCAGCTTCTTGTAGATGGCTGGACCACTTGGCAGCCGTACCTGAAAAACTGGATAATTTCACACAACTAAGAAATATAATTTGTGTAAGTTCGTGTTAATTCGTGGCTAAATCGACCTCCCCCCATCAACACACAGTACCTGTCCGGTGATGTAATCGTTGTCCAGCAGAAATTCGATTGTTCGTGTGATGTCTTTGGGGGCACCGAATCGCCCTGCCGGGATCATTTTCAATTGCTTCTTTTCTTCACTCGGATCCATCTTGCCCG
>CALETL010000046.1 GCA_937920485.1 uncultured Phycisphaerae bacterium | reverse complement strand
ACAATCGAAGGACTCAAAAAAAATGCATTAAAAGTCGGATTCAATGAGTTCCTCCAAAAACCGCTCACCGAAGAAGATATCACAAGGATCATACAACAGTACGCACTTAAAAAGTAAGAACTGCTGCCTTAAACACGATTAGAGTTTTCACTGTCCAGTTTTGGCAATGTGCAATTTTCCTCCGTTTCGGTTGCGATCTGCCGTGCCCATTCCCATTGATTGGGCAATAATAATGGGGGCACAAACGCTTGCCCTAAAGTGTCGTATATCCATCGTCGAGCACACTGCAAACTTTCTCCGGTACAGTAATAGTCCTGAATTCGCTGAACTAAATTGGGCATCCGTGTTTGGTTCTTCTGGATCAGACTACAGGACCCGAAGAACGGACATTCACCGTTACCATTGCTTTGATTTGCCGCCGTCATAGTATTGACTCCTGTTCTTGAAAATCACTCATAAGATGTATCCCTGTGCTCAAGTACAAATACACTATTTACAGAAAACCTCTGTTGTAGATCGAGGCCTACTATTATGTGTAGCGAATGGGAGCATGGAAAAATTGATACAAAAATATAAATTTTTTAATTTTTTTTTCAGAGACTATTTCAAAATCGAATTTACGCCCATAATCAAAGGCCCAAATCTTAATCCAGCAACTTGACAGCCGTCTTGGTAACCAGCAACCGACTCACAACTAAGCGCAATAAATCACAGGACTTACGGGCTGCCGGCTTGGTCTGGCGACGCCTGACAACATCCCAGGACTCTACCAGGGGCCCTAATATTGTTTCAGAAAGTTCGGATTTCTGAGCTAACCGGAGCAAATGTGGAAACCGCAGCAGTAAGTAATTCAGGCGGGTTTTTCGCTGGGACGGTGTCTGAAATTCCGTCACCGCCACCAGAGAAGAATAAGTAATAGCCAAATGAAAGCCGAATTCCACCATCCACTGTGCCGTAGAGCTGAAATGATCGCCAATTTCAAGGGAAATTCGTTTGAGGATCATCTCTTTGAATTCGACATACGGCTGTTCGCCCGAAACGACCGGATTTTCTACGGATATATCGCTGATTCCAAGGTCCTTTAAAAGCTTCGTAAGCCGCTGAAGCGAATCTTTTCTGATTGAAGGAACATTTTCAACCGTTGCCCGAATGTAATGAAAACCAAAGAAACCCACAGCAAAGGCCTGATGCCTGATTCGGCCCCGGGAAACCTGATGCTGAAAAGGAAGATAGGCGTCCATCCGTTCAGCCTGACCGCTTTTAAGGCTGCAGGGCGGCCAAATACCTACATTGTTATTTAAAAACGTGTTTTTAAACATTTTACTAATCCCTTATTAAATATCTCACCGTTTAAATATAAGAGCGAACGGGAGCGGATATTTTTGATTAAAAAATTAACTTTTTTAAAAAATTTATGCCTTCAAAGAATATTTCACGAAAATCCTGAACCATACCTTGAATTATGTGAGCATTTTGTGTAAAATTCTATTGTGTGTATGCTAAACGATTGACGATAAAAGGAATGGTCGTGGAAGGCACTTTTATTAATCCCGGAAAAGCGAAAAATAATATCGAAAGAGCCGCCGAAATGTTCGCGGTTCACGGTGACTTTCTGCTGCGTATTTTCAAAAAAGAGCTTAACGAGCAGGACGCCCACGATCTATGGCAAAATCTTTTTTTATCGTTGACAACGAAGCCCGTCCCCGTAAATATATCCAATGTCAGGGGGTACTTATACCGTGCCGCAGTCCATGACATCGTCGATTTCAAACGCAACTTGAAGCTGCATAGAAGAAAAATCGATGAGTATTCGGAAGTGGCCAGACAGCGTAAATCAGACAGAAGTCCTGTCCAGCAATTAATCAGTATCGAATCGGTGAATGAAGCATTTAGGCAGATCAAAAACAATCTGCCGCCTTCTGTTGGACAAGTGGTACTCAATAAATACCGAAAGCAGTTAAGTCATCGTGAGATCGCAGAAAAAATGAATATTAAGAAGACAACTGTCGACAGGTACTTATCCGTTGGAACAAAAATGATGGAGCAGGTCCATGACCAAGCCGAAGGAGACAAACATGAGCACGTCTGAAATAGAGTCCATCTGTCAGAAATCAATGATCTATTATTACGATTATCTAAGCAGTGCCAGGGACCAGGTTCCCGATGACGTCTGCGATCATATCGCCGAGTGCGCCTACTGCCAGCAGGAACTGCTTTCCCTCAAACAAATTGATTCTCAGTCGGACACGGACTTTACGCTTACCTCTGCACAGACAACCCATTTGGAACTGCATTTTGCGCTGGCCTATCAGCCGATCAAATGTTCAACCATTAAGGCCTTTTTGCCGGTACTGGCAATCCCCGGCCAACAGGTCACGATTGCCACACCCGTAACAACACATCTTGAGCATTGCAGTCGATGCAGCGAAGAATTGAAAACCCTGAAGGAATTGGACCTGAGTGTCCTTCAATATGGTCTTGTCAGCCAGATGTTTTCAAATCATTCGATCGAAAGCCCGGAAGCTTTTTCTGCTTCGCAAATGGAGGTGGTTTCAGAGATGCTGAACAGGCCGGACTCGGGTGTTGTTACTTGTTTCCGTCTGAAGGATCCCTTGAAAGATGAGCCGGGTGAGTCATACGAAGTTGATGTCTCAACGGAAGATGTACCTCTGACAAAACAGCCGGAGTCAAAGCGCGCCGAAGCAACTGCCCATGATACGATAAAAATTCAGCCCCGTGCATCGAAGCAGCGGCGGTTCCTTCGTCCCCTTGCCGCGGCGGCTGTTTTGATGATTGCTGCTTTACTGCTCTTCCAAAATTCTCCGCTTCAGGCAACGGATATTGGACAGATTTACGAAGCCCTTAAGAATGTAACCAATGTTTCGATGACTCAATATGATGTGGATGAACCGGCACCGATTCAGCAAACCTGGATGTCCCGCTCGTTGGGCATCAAACTTTACAAGGAACAGGAACGTTTTACTCTGTGGGATATCGAAAATAAGACTCGAAAAATTTATGGCAACGATGCGGCACAAATCCAATCAACAATGTTAGAACAAGACGCAATTGAAACGGTCGCAAAAACGATGGATGCTCCTTACGGTCTTTTGCCGTTTAAAAACGTTTCCGAGTTACCCCGGGGAGCGGTATGGGAAAAAGTACAATCCCAGGAAGCCGGACCGGATATTGAAAAAACCGAGATCTATAACCTGTTCTGGACACAAAAGTCTGCTACCGGCAATTCTGTGGATTATCAGTGGCAATGTCATATAGACGCGGCGACCAAATGCCCGCTAAAGATTATGTGGGGAAAGAAAAACCCCGACACTCAGAATCATGAATTAACAACACGGATC
>CALETL010000045.1 GCA_937920485.1 uncultured Phycisphaerae bacterium | reverse complement strand
ATGTTAATCACGGGCTTTTTGTTTTCTGCTGTTGCTGGATATATGGCAGGGTTGGTTGGCTCCTCCAATAATCCTATATCGGGGGTCACGATAGCGACGGTTTTGGTATCTGCCCTTCTGCTTGTTCTCTTAATGGGTAAGGGTGCAGAAAACGGCCCGCCGGCAGCGATTATCATCGGCAGCGTGGTTTGCTGTGCCGCAGCCATTGCAGGCGACAATATGCAAGACCTTAAAGCCGGGCATATTTTAAAAGCAACTCCCTGGAAACAGCAGGTGATGCAAATGGTCGGTACTGTTTCAGCGGCACTGGTTATGGCGCCGGTACTGATGCTTTTGCTTAACGCTTACGGTTTTGCCGGGCATGCATCGGCCAAGGCAAATGCTTTAATCGCGCCACAAGCAAACCTGATTTCGTCCGTTGCCCAAGGCGTTTTCCATGGAGGTCTGCCGTGGAACTATGTGTTTATCGGGATGATTGTTGCTGTGGGAGTCATCGCCGCTGATGTGTATCTCGAGCGAAAGGGAAGTTCCTTTCGTATGCCTGTGCTGGCTGTTGCGATAGGAATCTATCTGCCCCTTGAATTGGAAGTGCCAATCATCGCGGGCGGCATTATACATCAGTTAGTCAAGTCTTATCATAGACGCAAAGGAACCCCGAAAGAAGCTGCGGACTCAGCAAATCGCCATGGCTTGTTATTTGCCTCGGGGTTGATTACCGGTGAGGCATTGGTAGGAATCTTGTTGGCAATACCGATCGTGATTGCCGGCAAGGCCAATGTGCTGGCGGTTGTTAAAAAGCCCCTTGGAGCATGGCCGGGCATTATTCTGCTTGTTGGTGTTGGGTACTGGCTCTACCATATTTCAAAAGCAAAAGACCGGTTAGACTGAGGCGTTTAGTTGAGAAATTTCCTCAAGAGCTTCTGCGAAGCGCTCCCAGTCCTGCACCTGCAATGTATTTTTGCAATGGCACATCGCCGCCTAAAATCCCCTGTATCATGCTTGCCAGCGCCTGCCCCTGCGGCGCAGGCAACCTTTCGCTACCCAAACCGTAGGCCTTGTGGGGTACGAATATCATTGCCATCACCACGATAGGGCCCAACCAAGTGCCGAGGAACTGTCCAAAACCCTGCATCTTGGGTGAAGCGCCGACAAGATAGCCGGTTTTCATATCCAACATTAAATCGGTTGCCTGTGCCATGGCAACACACGCAGCGGCCCCCACCATCACAGAAGAAATCACGGCAGCTTTATCGCCGAGGCCGCTGGCAATAACAACAAGAATCGTGACTGCAATCAGGGTCATCCCGCTTAATGGCGACCAGTTTGTCCGACCGATACATTCGGATAGAATGATGCCGGCAACCCATATCCATAGGGTGCCGAGCAACGCCATGATGCTGCCTCTGACAACACCCATTTCTTTTACACTCAGAATGGCGATCGCCATGAGCAGAATAACCGCACCTATAACGCCTATGTACAGCAGTTTAATAGGCAACTCGTCCTTAGAATGTGCCTTTTTTGATTCGGCGGCCTTTTGCATACTTTTTACAGCACTGGCAATCAGCGGAAATGCGAATACGATGGCTGTCGGGGTTAGTTCAGGGTAAGGGCCGAAACGTATGATTCTTTTATCAGTCGTTTCACTTGTCACTTGTTTTCCTCTTTTGAATTAAGTTATTCTCAAGCGCTTACACAATTGTTCGATGTTTTTGTTTTCGGGATATGCAGTCATCGCCTTGGTCAGGCGTTTTTTCAGTATTTCATGTGTTTGGCCCTCAAAAGCACTATCAAGCCGCAGGAGAACCTTGACCGCGGCCTGTCTTACCGCCGCCACTGAACAAGACAGAGCTTCAACCAGACAATCGACAGCTTCAGCGATTTCCATGCCGTTCTTCAGGATAATATCCGGCAGTTCCTGATCCGCTGCCAATGCCGCTTCGGTCATAAAACGGACAACCTGAACATGTTCGGGCAGTTCCAAGTTAGCCATCAGGCAATACGATTGAACATAATCCCCCAAAAGACGCAGCCAGCGATGGTCGGTATTAAACGCATTATAGGACAGATCACTGTAACGCAGTTTCCGCGGCTTTCCTTTCTTGTCTGTATAAAGAAGACGCTGGTTATTATAATAGATCTCGACCGCGTCCAGCAGCGCCATCAGCAGCGATTCTCCGTTAAAGCCGCTGAATTTGATACCATTGGGCGGCGATTGTGAGTCTCCGAAATCTTTGTCGCTTACGGTACGCGTCAGGCCGTCCTGATGATGCGCGACAACGGGTGTGCCGCCGGCATGGGCCTCCTGCTGACTGATGCCGCAGGGTTCGCCCACTTCACCGCCGGAGGGCATCACAAAGTACTGGCTTCCAACATAGAGATTGCGATAGAGCGACGGGGACAATGCACCTTCCGGGGAATAAGCAAAGCGCCCATGAAACTGATGCAGGTAGGCGATCCGCTGAAAATGCATATCGAATCGGCGACCGTCAAAAGAATCTTCGACACTACCGCAGACGACATATTGAATACGCTCGTCTCGGGAAAGAAAATATTCCAGCACCGTCTGGCCCATCATTTTCCATGGCTCATAAACAACATAGCGCTTACCATTGTCCTCATAGACTTTCCAGTCCAGCAGGAGTTCAAAACCCTTTTGTTTGCAAATACGATGGAGCATTGAAAAAATCACATGTTTGGTCTGGTTATCATCCGGTTTCAGGCGGATTTTATCATCATTTTGAAGACCTGCTTTGGCAAGCTTTTTGGCGCGGGTATATTTGGAAAAGAGCCGCTTTCGTGCCGCGGGCTGATACGTCTCCAAAATACTTTTCTTGCTTCTGAACCAAAAACGCTGACGTGCCGCCATATTGAAACCATTCCGCCGACCGAAAAATCGTCCTTCAGTTTCCATCTGCCGGAACAGAGACGCATATCCGAAGACCTGAGGTTCGTTGAGAATCCGCTGTTTCATAGCTCGGCTAACCGTTCCAATATGGTGTGAGGTCTTGAGCATCATATAGGTCATATCAAGTTGTCCGCCGGAGGGACCGTCCGGATTGATGCAGGCGTCGGCATGTACAACAGCGTCCATCCCGAGAACCAAGCAATAAAAATATTTCCGGAATGGATTGGCTTCCTCCATTTTAATGCTGTATGAAGGGTGCGGGTTGTGCATCATACTGACAACGTGCGTGTTTTGAAAATGCGGATCCGTATTATATTCCGGCCAACGCTCCAGATAAGCGGGGACAAGCCATGTCGGCCATTCATTCGTCTGGATAATGGTTGGATAGTAATTATATGCCCGCAATGCCTCCAGCGCCCCCTGCGACAGGATTCGGGCACGTCGAAGCTTATCTTCTCCTGTTTGGCCGCCATAGGGTGCATCGAGATATTTACCGTTTTCCAAATAAAGGACTTCGACTCGAACGCGTTTTCCGTGTTTTTGCCGAAGTAGATTACTGCGAAGGATATTCACCACATCAGAAACCGTATTGCGGGAAATTGACTGAGTTTGCTCATCAAATTCCGGGAACTGGACCTTGAAACTGTGCCCATCATAGTGCGGCGTATAGTTTTTAATGATTTTATCCCGATACTTTTCGTATAGCGGCGTCACAACAACAACATGAAATCCGAGCTCGCTAAGGACATCCGCAATGTCTGTCGTGTAAATTCCCACCCCGCCGGCATGGCCGCTGTATTGAGATTCCGGCGAGACCAGGGCAATCGTTCCGAGATTCATTCCATGAAGGATATCTGCGGCGGCTTGGCATGTATGTTTTTCAAATTTGCTCTTTTCATTTACGGCGATCCGCATCAGATACTGAATGACCAACTTGCGCCGTTGAGAATTCTCTTCACTGATCTCATTAAGCAGCAAAGAAAGGGTCGTCAGGCCAAGCTTATGCTTTTTATTGATCCAGTCAACGAGTAAGGTGAAAAGAGTTGTAAACTTCGTATAGCTCTCTTTGGCTTTTGAGTCAACAGCATCATAGAACATTTGAGCGACATAACAGTGGCGTATACGGTCACTTTTGCCATAACGCAAATACCGCACAAATGAATCAATCAATAGCTGCTGTCGGCTGTTTTTGTCGTTTTTCTCGATGATCTCATAGACATGAGAGGAAACCGCGTCGATCAGTCCCCCATAACCAAGCTGGATCAGCTCGCGCCCCGACCAAAACTCTTTGTGACTTTGGCGGGTTCGACTTTCGGTGTTATTGTATCGCTCAATGATCTCATAAATACGTTTCGGTCGAATCCGCGACGGCAGGGTTTCATTAGAACTGCCTTGAAGAGAGAAATTAAAGGTGCGTGCCATCGCATGCTGCCCTTCGACATGCGGGTCCGGGAAATTAAATAAACATAAATAAGTCTGTCCTTTATAGATACGCAAGAAAGCGGCGATCCGGGCGTTTTGTGTTTGAATCGGGATCAATTCGCCCCGAACAAATGCAGGATGTTTTTCAACAAAGCTAAAAAGCCGGCGGAGATATTTTCCAAAGCCAAACAAAATGGGATAATGGGAAATAATCTTCCAACGTTCACGGTTTTCATCGTCCCAGGGATGCCGGAAGCGATTGTTAACCCAATGTTTCCAGCACTCGGTGTATGCTTCATCAAAACGCTGCTGCATGGTTCCGGCTTCCGGACCGGGCAGTCGGCTCATGTGGTACATCATCGGACCCTGACTGCTTAGGACCAGCAAGGCCGCCACCG
>CALETL010000044.1 GCA_937920485.1 uncultured Phycisphaerae bacterium | reverse complement strand
AGCAAAGTGCGAGCGAGTTTGCCTGTACGGCTGTGGCATATTCCAGCGGCGGCATGTTTGACGGTTGGCATCTTTGCGGCAAGCCACTATGGGTATTTCATTAAAAGCGGGATTGAGCCAACAACAGACAATACATGGTTCATTAAACCATTGTTCTGTCTTGTCTTTTTTGTGCCGCTGGCGGCCGGTTGGGTGGTCACGCGGTTTGCGGGGGGGCTTTCACGGGGCAAGCGGGTCGGGGCAGCGGCAATCTGCGGACTTTTGACAGGGATTGTTTACTCGCTGGCGGCATTCAGGATGGAGCAGCAGTGGGATTTGGAGCAAATGGCCCTGCTGGTACCCATGATCTGGCGGGCGTTCGCGATGGCCATTTTCTGCACACTCGGTGCGGTGATCGCCGAAATCCGACAAGCTGACCCGGATCTGAAATAAGAACCCTCTTAGGCATACCGGAACATCAGTATCCACTTTAAGTCGTTTTTGGCTCTTTTCGCAGATTCTTTCTTGTATTTGAGCCACACTTCTGACACAATATTCCGGTTTGGTTTTTAGGAGATTTGATGATGGCTCATAGCTTTGGGTCGTTTTGTGACGACCTGTTTGTTGATATGTGCGTAAATACCCAACTGGAACTGCCTTCCGGCCGGGAAACAGTGTTGGCATTTTTTGAGCGGTTGCAAAAGCAGAATCCGGAAATGAATAATTTCGCGCGGCGTGATTCGGGTGAGTATGTTCTTGAGCAGGAAGATGACGACCGGCGTGTGCGATGGGTTGCTTTAGAATCGGATCGGATCGTCGCGGGGTGTGCCGATCCTGATGATCTGCAACAGGCATATCTGCTGCATAATCAGGTGCTGGAATTGATCCCTTATATGCTGGGGGTCAGCCCGCTGGATACGGACGCGATGGATATTACGTTTACAATGGATTTTGATTATCAGGGTAATCACGATGAGGTGATCGCGGAGGCCCTGCTGAACAGTTCCAGCTTTGGATCCCTGTATGAGCAGGCACATTCGCGAGCCGTTAGCTGCTGCCCATCGATGGTGATCGGCTTGAGCGATGATTGCCGACTGCAGGCGCGGGTCGCGGTGGAATCCCGATCCAGTGCCTTTGATATACGCAACGAAAAATACAAATCCGATGATCCGATCAGTCTTTATTTTGCGGTGCGGCGGTACCCAAAACCGGAACCGGATTTTGATATGCTGACAGCGTATCAGGAGCAATGCCGCATTGCCGAACAGATGATGTTTGAAAAGATCATCCCGAACTTTGCTCAACCATTAAATAGTGCGATCGCACAAAGACGATAATATTGTAAGGAGACAATACAATGGCAATTGAAGCACCTTTAAGCCGGTACAAAAAACAAAATCTTTTAATCATGGCTGTGATTTTGATCGGAGTGGGACTGTGGTTTGCTTATGACGGTTATAAGAATCAGGATTTTATCAACAAACACACAGTTGACGGCGTGCCGGACAGCACGTTGAACTTTAACCGGAAAGCCCCGCCTTTCATGGTTGGTGCCGGGATTTTATTAGGTATTTATTTTGTTATCGCCAAAGGCAAGAAACTCATTGCTGAAGAAAATGAGCTTATAAGCGGGAACGTAAAAATTCCTTATGACGCGATTGAGAAGATCAACAAGACCCATTTTGATTCGAAGGGGTTCTTTACTCTTACATACAATGAAAACGGACAAAACAAAGAATTGAAACTCAGCGACCGCACTTATGATAATTTGGGCGCGGTGCTGGACCATATTGTATCTAAAATCAGCTAATCAATAAAGAACCACGAATATAATGATTAACGCAAACAACGCAACAGAAGCAAGAGCCGCAAGAGATTTTATATATTTTCAACGCTGGCGTCTTTTGCATCTTTAGCGTTGATTGCGTTAAATTATCTGTGTTAATCTGTGGCAAAGAAACAAGGAAAATCAATGAATAATTGTGTTGTGGGATTACAGTGGGGTGATGAGGGCAAAGGCAAAGTGGTTGATATTCTGGCGGAAAAGGCCGATATTGTTGTTCGCTATGGCGGCGGCGCGAATGCCGGACACACCGTCATTATCGGAGACATCAAATTCGCCCTGCATTTGATGCCGTCGGGTGCGGTTCGTGATACAACGGCTTGTGTGATCGCCAACGGTGTCGTGGTTGATCCGGGGACGCTAATCGACGAGATCAACGGATTGGCCGAGAAAAACATCAACTTAGACGGCCGCTTGTACATCAGCGAGAACGCACACATGGTGCTGGATTATCACAAACTTGAAGATCAACTTCGCGAGGCGGCGCTGGGCAAGAACAAGATCGGCACGACCGCCCGCGGGATCGGCCCATGTTATGCGGATAAGGTTGGCCGCAGTTACGCGTTGCGAATGGCGGACTTACTGGACCTGGATACGCTCAAGGAAAAACTCGCCAAGATCGTCGCCTACAAGAATAAACTATTTGGCGCGTTATATAATGCCGAACCAATCGACACTGAGGCAATCTATAATAAGTGCTGTGAGCACAGCAAGGTGCTTTCGCCGTTTATTGCGAATACAACCGAGTATCTGTATAAAGCCATTGATGCGGGAAAAAATCTTTTATTCGAAGGCGCTCAGGGTGCATTGCTGGATTTGGATCATGGAACGTTTCCGTTTGTGACCAGTTCCAATTCCAGCGCATTGGGATTAGGCCCCGGTTGCGGCGTTCCGGCACAGCATGTGGACCGGTTCATCGGCGTGGTCAAAGCGTACACGACCCGCGTCGGCGCAGGACCGTTCCCGGCGGAACAGGATAACGAGATCGGTGATACGATCCGTATTAAAGGACACGAGTTTGGAACGACAACCGGCAGACCCCGCCGGTGCGGGTGGTTTGACGCGGTAGCCGTTTCTTTCACTGCTCGATTGGGTGGAGTCAATGAGATCGCCATGATGCACTTGGATACGCTGGCAGGCCTTGCAGAACTCAAGATTTGCAAGGCCTATAAAGTTAATGGAAAGGAAACCACCTTCTTCCCCGGAAATGCGGCGGACGTCGAAGCGGCTGAGTGTGTTTATGATACACTGCCCGGTTGGGACGAAGACCTGTCCGAAACCCGAACGTTTGACGAACTTCCGGAAAACACAAAGAATTATATCGCCGCAGTGGAAAAGATCGTCGGGGTTCCGGTCACTATTGTTGGCGTTGGGCCCAAACGCAGCCAAGCGATCTTTAGGGACTAAGGAAAATATGGACACAAGTTCATTTGAAGAAAAACGTATTGCAGCCGCTAAGCGATTGGGGGTTGAGCCGGAAGGAATTCCACGGCACATCGCCATGATCATGGACGGCAATGGACGCTGGGCGACCGAGCAAGGGTTGCCTCGGTTTAACGGGCACGAGCAGGGAGCGAAAGTCGTTGAGGCCATCGCCAAACACTGCGTCAACTGCGGGGTCGAATACCTAACGTTGTATTCGTTCAGTATGCAGAACTGGAAACGCCCCAAGGAGGAAGTCGATTTTCTGATGTATCTGTATGCTTCGTATCTGGAAGGAATTCGTCCGAGTCTGATGGAAAACAACGTCCGTCTCAAACATGTGGGCCGTCGTGACCCGCTGCCGCAGGAGGTTTTGGATGCACTGGATGAAACGATCGAAATTACCGGCACCAATACGGGTATGATCCTCGGGCTTGCGTTGAATTACGGGTCACGGACGGAAATTGTGGACGCGGTTCGGACGCTGGCACAGAAAGCCAAAGACGGACAGATCGATCCGCAGGCGATTGACGCCGACGCTATCAGTGACCATCTTTATACTGCCGGCTGGCATGATCCGGATGTGCTGGTGCGGACGTCGGGTGAGATGCGGATCAGCAACTACCTGCTTTGGCAAATCTCGTATGCGGAATTTTATGTCACGGATGCATACTGGCCGGACTTTACGCCGGAGGAGCTGGATAAGGCGATTTATTCCTTTGGCAGCAGACATCGCCGGTTTGGTGACGTTAAACCGAAAACATCAACTCAGGGATGAGGAAAAATCATGCTCAAACACCGTCTTCTTTTTGGAAGCATTATGACCGCTGTATTTGTCGGCCTGATCCTGCTGGATGGGCATCTGGACGGATCCCTCACAGACAAGTTCCCCCAGAAAGATACTCAAGCCCCCCTCTTTACCATTCTGATTGCCCTGTTAGCCATCCCCGCCCAATTCGAACTGGGCAATCTGATTCGGCAAACGGGAGCACATCTTTTCAAGATTGTTTCAATCCCCGCATCAATACTTTTGGCAACTGGATTTTTCTGGATGCAGTTAGTCTATAGCTACTGGAACCTTGCGATCTATTGGCTGCTCATACCCGCTTTTTCTTTTTTGGCTCTGTTTGTTGTACAGGCCGTCAAGTTTGGAACCGAAGGCACCATTCGCAATGTTTCAGTCAGTTTTTTTTCGAT
>CALETL010000043.1 GCA_937920485.1 uncultured Phycisphaerae bacterium | reverse complement strand
AGAAGAAATGTCGTTCGCGGGGTTGTTCACATTAAGGCGACCTTTAACAATACCTTGGTGACGATATCCGACGCCGAAGGTGATGTGGTCTGCCAGGATTCGGGCGGCTCTGTCGGCTTTAAGGGGTCGCGTAAAAGCACCCCGTTTGCCGCACAAAGAGCCGCGGAAAAATGTGCCCGTACAGCGATGCGAGCGGGACTTCGTGAGGTTGAGATTCGTGTCAAGGGACCGGGTTCCGGACGTGAATCAGCGATCTCAGCGATCCAGCAGGCGGGTTTGCGGATTTCCTCAATTGAAGACGTAACCCCGATTCCGCATAACGGTTGCCGTCCCCGTAAACGCAGAAGAGTCTAAGAGGAATACGAAAGATCGATTAGGTTTTAGAATAAGGAACTGATAAACGATGTCACGATATCTTGGTCCATCATGCAGACTTTGCCGCCGAGAGGGTATGAAACTGATGCTCAAAGGCACTCGGTGCGAAACTGCAAAATGTGCAATTGAAAAACGAGAACGAAGTATGGCACCCGGGATGCACGGCTGGCGTCGCGGCCGCCGAAGCGACTATGGCGTCCGTCTGCGTGAAAAACAGAAAGTCAAACGATATTATGGCCTGATGGAAAAACAGTTCATGTCGTATTTTCGTAAGGCCGGACGAGGGACAGGCAATACCGGTGAGATCCTGCTTGAGCTGCTGGAACGCCGTTTGGACAATGTTGTGTATAAACTGAACTTTGCACCATCACGCAAAGCAGCCAGACAGTTGATTACACACGGTCATGTTTATTTAAATGATCGGCGTGTTGATGTGCCTGATATCACAATTCGGATTGGTGACAAGATCACGCTGAAGAATTCTGATAAAAGCCGCAAACTCGTCAAGCAGCAACTGGAAAGCAACCCGAACTATGTTGTTCAGGGTTGGCTTCAGTTAGATACAGGCAAGCCGGCGGCAACGATTGTCGCCTTGCCGACACGAGATGATGTGCAGTTGGCTGTTGAAGAGCAGTTGGTTGTGGAATTTTGTTCAAGATAATAATATTAATGTTGGTGAATACCAGAGAGCAGCTTGAACCGATCAGGGCCTGATAATGGAGTTGCTGAGAACATTCACCTGATTACCGGAGGCCAAAAATATGAGAATTACCTGGAGAGGTTTAGAATTACCCACGCGGGTTGAAAAGGATGATCACGTTTCGACGGAGCATTATGGACGATTTTATATCGAACCGTTTGAGCGTGGTTTTGGTACGACGATTGGAAACAGTTTACGGCGTGTCTTGCTGTCTTCTCTGGAAGGCAGTGCGGTGGAATTCGTAAAAATTTCCGGTGTTGACCATGAATTTACATCTATCCAGGGTGTTATGGAAGATGTAACGGACATTATTCTGAATATTAAGAAGTTGATCGTTCGTCTGCAGGGCGATGCGTCAAAAACGATTACGGTTGAGGCGAAGAAAGCCGGTCCTGTAACGGCAGGAATGATCGAATGTGATGCTTCGGTCGAAATCGTCAATACAGATCTTGTTTTAGCGACATTGACCGAAAATGTTAAATTCAAGATTGAAATGGAAGTTGGCAACGGCCGCGGCTATTCACCTGCTGCCGAGCGGATTACTGAAGCGGATCGTTTTGATCAGGAACTTGGGTGTATTGATATTGATGCGATCTATTCGCCGGTTGTCCGTGTTCGGTACAAGACAGAAGACACGCGTGTCGGCCAGCGTACAAACTATGATAAGTTGGTCCTTGAAATCTGGACGGATGGAACCGTGGCCCCGGAAATGGCACTGGTCGAAGCGGGAAAGATTCTTCGCAAGTACATCAATCCATTTGTGCAGTATTCACAACTTGGCGATGAAACTGTTGAGGAAGAAGTCCAGACCGAGGAAGTGGAGGGTGACGGTGTTGATGAGGGGTTGATAGAAAAGCTTGCGATGTCAATTGAATCACTGGACCTGACCGTACGATCATACAACTGCCTTGAATCGAACCATATTGAAACCGTCGGACAACTGGCCAAGATGACAGAGACGGATTTATTGAAAATACGAAGTTTCGGAAAAACCAGTCTTCGAGAGATCCTTAGGAAACTTTCAGATTTAGGTTTATCACTCGGAATGACTGATATTGATTAAAATCGTAACTAATAGAAACTCCAAAGCAGTAAAAAGGATATTATGATATGCGTCATCGAGTTGCAGGACGACATTTAAGTAGAACAAGCGAGCATCGTCTTGCGTTACGCCGAAATATGGTGGCGTCGCTGTTTGAGCACGAGACGATCTCTACGACACTGGAAAAAGCCAAAGAAGTGCGAAGTTTTGCCGAAAAGCTCATCACACTTTCTAAAAAAGGTACTTTGCCGGCCCGCCGGCGTGCGATCGCGATGCTTAACAATCGTGCGATCTATGCCGAAGAAGACGGAAAGATGGTCAAAAAAGGCACCGTTATTGGAAAGCTTTTCAGTGAGATAGGACCCCGTTATCTGGATCGTGCGGGTGGATATACTCGTATTATCAAGCTGTCAAAGTGTCGGCTGGGAGATGGCGGCCGATTGGTTTTGTTGCAGTTGGTTGAACAGGCCAAAGAGGAAAGTGCGTCCTAACTAATCTCTCTGCTTTTGCTTTCTTTATGCGTAAGGGAGTTGTTGTCGGATGAGCGATCACAATTGCATTTTCTGTAAAATTATTGCCGGGCAAATTCCGTGTCTAAAAATCTATGAAAATGACCGCATTCTGGCATTTCTGGATATTGGTCCGGTTAGCGAGGGCCACACCTTAGTTGTTCCGAAAAAACATACCACCTGTGTTGATCAAACGGATCCTGAAATCATGTCAGAAATTGGCAAGGTTCTGCCGGCCTTGGCTGCCTCGATTCGTGAAGCGATGGGAGCCGATGGCTATAATGTTCTGTGTAATAACGGTGCCTCTGCGGGACAGGTGGTGGAACATATGCATGTTCACATTATTCCGCGGAAAGTGAATGATGGAGTGTTCAATCAATGGCCCTCTTTTCAGTATCCTGATGGAAAAGCGGCTGCAATTGCTGAAAAGATACAGCAAAATCTGACTCTTTAGAATTAAGGGCTTGATAGTCTTTTTAGAGTATGCTATAAAGAAAAAACTGATCGCGGGGTAGAGCAGTCTGGTAGCTCGTCGGGCTCATAACCCGGAGGTCGCAGGTTCGAATCCTGTCCCCGCCATTGAG
>CALETL010000042.1 GCA_937920485.1 uncultured Phycisphaerae bacterium | reverse complement strand
GAATGACTTAGCATTTTATTTTGTCCACAGATTTCACAGATTGACACGGATTATAGTACAGGAATATAAGCATGTAGGGATGCAAGCATACAAGCCCTAACTGCGTGGCCACGGCGGTCCTATTTTCTCTTTCGTTTCTTCATTCTAAATTCTTAATTTTCTATTTTCTTATCTGTTCCCATGAATTCATCCACCGTGGCGTGGCCTTCTTTAGCAATGTCTTTGCGGGAAATGACCTGCCAAGCCGTAAGAAAAAGGATCTTCATATCCAGCCAAAATGACTGGCGGTCCACATACCACACATCATATTCAAACTTTTGCTCCCATGTCATATTGTTGCGGCCGTTGACTTGGGCCCATCCGGTAATACCGGGTTTGACTTCATGGCGCCGGTTTTGCTCGGGAGTATAACGGCCCAAGTACTTGACCATCAGGGGCCGTGGGCCCACCAAGGACATCTGCCCTCCGAGGACATTGAGCAGTTCCGGCAGTTCATCCAAACTGGTCGCACGCAGCCACAGGCCGAAGCTGGTCAATCGCTGGTCATCCGGCAATTGATTGCCCTGGGCATCGTGGGTCTTGCTGATCATGGTGCGGAATTTATAGATAGTAAACAGCTGGCAATTGAAACCCGGACGCTGTTGGCGAAATAATACAGGCGAACCCAGTTTGATGCGAACCAACACGGCAATGATCAGCAATACTGGGCTGAGCAACAATAAAGCAAGTCCTGAAACAAGGACATCGAGTATTCGTTTTGATGCGGATAGACTCGTTGCTAATTTTGAATTTTGAATTTTAAGTTTTGAATTCATTTGCTGAATACTGATATCTGATAGTTGTTCGCTAAATACTATTTTCCTCTCCTCATAAGCCTGTTTTGGCTCATAATAACAAATACATCAAGATTGACAACGCCGTCACTAAAGGGAACTTATGTTTCAACTCTTCAGAATTTGTCTTGCGCAGCTACAATCGTTTTGGCTATTCTCTCTGCGGCTTTGCCGTCCCAGAATTTTGGGATTTTACCAGAGACAGAAAAGTTCATCGTTTTTAGTTCGTCATAAACGCTCAAGATATCTTCGGTGGTCAGTTTAACCAGTTGATTGGTGCCTTCAGTAATCGTCACGGGGCGTTCGGTGTTGGGGCGGAGGGTCATGCAGGGAACCCCAAGGATCGTGGTCTCCTCCTGAATGCCACCGGAATCGGTCATGACCAGTGCCGCATTAGCCGTCAGCTTCAAAAATTCTAAGTAACCCACCGGTTCGAGCAGGATCAGGTTTTCCATCGCCTTAACACGAGCACCAAGTTCGGTGCCGTCGATATTGTTGCGCGTGCGGGGATGGATCGGAAAAACCAGCTTCAGTTCTTCCTGAATGACCTCAAATGCAGCAATTATCTTTTCAAGGCCGGCCAGGTCATCTACATTGCTGGGACGGTGCAGGGTAATGACGGCATACTGTTTGGCCGTCAGGCCCATGCTTTCAAGAATGTTCGATTGTTCAGCTTTTTCCTTATTAGCCAACAGAGTATCGATCATCACATTGCCGACCAGGTGAACCTTCTCATCGGCAACGCCCTCATTTTTCAAATTATCAATACCAGACTGCTCTGTGATAAACAGCAGATCACTAATCCTGTCGGTCAGGACGCGGTTAATCTCTTCTGGCATGGCCTTGTCAAAACTGCGCAAGCCGGCTTCAACATGGATGAGTTTGGCACCCAACTTGACAGCAACCATACCGCAGGCGATCGTGCTGTTGACATCGCCGACGACGAGACAATAGTCCGGCTGAAAATCCAAGACCACCGGTTCAAAATGTTTCATGATCTCAGCAGTCTGAACGGCGTGGGAACCGGAACCGACCTCCAGATTGATATCGGGTTTGGGGATGTTCAGCTCGTCAAAAAACAGATGGCTCATTTTTTTATCGTAGTGCTGGCCCGTATGAACAAGCAATGTTTCAAATTGGCCGCTTTCATTAAACGCTCGCATGATCGGAGCGATCTTCATAAAGTTGGGTCGAGCACCACAGACACAGATTATTTTGATCATTTTTAATCCTTTGTTGTTAGCTTTTAGCTTGCGGCTGATCACCGAACTTGTTTTGTGGTTTTCGTGACTTTCGTGGTTGAATCTATTTCTCTTCAGGCATTTTGTGAATATAAATATTTTTTCCGGCACGGACATCAGAAGTCGCAAAGAATTGCCCATCGGGCGAAAAAGCTGTTTTAGAAGTCAACTTTGCCCCGGTAATATTTGAAAATATAATTTCTTCATTTTCAGTTTTCAACAAATATGCTTTGGGTGTAATTGTCGCAGCCAAATATTTTTCGTCCAGACTGAAGGCCAGATTCAAAACCGAATAGTCATTGGTGATCGGGCGGGTCTCTCCTTCTTCGAGAAGTTGGATTTTTTTAATCATTTCCCCGTTATCCGCATCAATCTTATAGAGAATCCCATCACGGTTACCAGCGTAAAGAATACTGCCTTCAGAGGAGACCATGAGGTTGCAAAACTCTTTAGTGTTGTCAAAAGTGCGGTCCCAGAGGACGGTTTCTTTTTCAAAATCTACCGCCGCGATCCGGCCAACATCTCTTTGAGAGCCAGCCGCATAAAGGACGCGATTATCACCTACCGCATAATCGGTAAAGTCCTCGATGTCCTGCTGGATAGAAATCAGAATCGGTGAATCGCTTTGTTCCTTTTCTATATTGAGAGTAAGAAATTCATAAAGGACTTTTCCCTTTGAATCCGGATTGTTGCGACGAATTAAAGCGGTTGTTATTTTGTCGGGTGAGGCCCGCAACCAAACATCCTGGTCTTCCCAAGCGACTGATATATCCTTTCGCTTTTGGCCTTGAGGCAAGGCGTAGACGGTCAGCGCCTTTTGACTTTCTTTATTGACAGCCGCGATGTGTTGAGCATCGAGTATTACCGCCTGGGCCGAAGCAGCTTGAAAACGGCCCTGCTGCTGCGG
>CALETL010000041.1 GCA_937920485.1 uncultured Phycisphaerae bacterium | reverse complement strand
GACGGTCTCACCGAGATGTTCAGCGAGAAACCCGATCTCCTTTTTGACAATCCAGATATAGCCCTCTTCCGGGCCGGCACAGCAGTCGCCGCAACCGGTACACTCAAAATGCAATCCATATTGATACCATTTATTTTCGGTCTTCAGTCTTTAGTCCTCAGTCTTTTAAAGTTTTGAACTATTTCAATGTTAATCCGTACTGTCACCTCGGGTTTCCCTGGCCTCGGAGTATCTCTTCTCATAGATACTCGTCCTTCCAAAGACGCACCCTATTGTCGCCCGCACTATTTTAACATCTGTCAGAAATCCTGCGGTTTCGACATATTTGACATCCAAGGCAAGTTTGGCCTCGATGGTTATCTCGCCACGACCCGAAATCTGGGCAAGACCGGTCAGGCCCGGCTTAACAAGCAACCGTCGTTTCTGCGTTTGATTCCATTCAGCAATCTGAGCCACATACAAAGGCCTTGGGCCCACAATGCTCATCTCGCCTTTCACTATGTTGAACAACTGCGGCAACTCATCCAGTGAATGCTCACGAAGTAATTTCCCGATTGTTGTCAGACGGGGATCGACCTGTGACTTCGGGCTGGCCCCGAAGGGATCCACATCGGCCTTCATGGTGCGAAATTTGTAAAGCGTAAACGGTTTCGCATTCTTGCCCGCCCTTTCCTGAGAGAAAATGGCCGACCCCGAACGGGTCAAGGTTATCGCAATGAAAACAGCTATTAAGATGGGGGACAATACAATAATCGCCAGCAATGAAAATACAATATCAAAGAATCGTTTGAAAAAGCTATACATTTATCCGCTCCAGTAATTTCGGCAATTCAGATAAACTTTCGATCCTGTAATGGGCCTTGGCCAACTCTTCCGGGGCCGGCGATGTATGCAGACCGTTTGGCCGGGCTAATTGTATGCTTCTAAATCCCAGCTTATTGGGGGCAATGAAATCTTTTGTCAGATTGTCGCCCACATAAACACACTGCTCCGGCCGCAGGGCCAACTCCTTGAGCATTTTTTCAAAAGCAACGGTCGACGGCTTCCAAAACTCCCGGCCAAGCTCTTCTGTAAAGACTGTGCAGTCAAAATATTTTTCGATCTCGAGGGCTTGAACTTTCAGCTTCTGCGCCGGCAAAAAACCGTCTGTAACCAGGGCTAATTTATAGCTTTCCTTTAATTCTTCGAGTAGCGCCCTGCTGTCAACAGGGAGAGTAATCTGCGGCGGATGACAACGCAGGACATCAACTAATTTTTTGATATCATCAGAATCATAGGCAATCGCAAGTATATCGAAAGTCTCGTTAAAAGTGGTTTTGTGATTGCCCTGCATGAAAACTCTCCAGATCGTCTCGAAAACGATCCTGTCGTCGAGCTCATTATCTCCGGCAATCGCAGAAGAAACCGCCGTCAGGCCACTTTTATAGTAATCCAACTCGTCGTAGAGCGTATCATCCATGTCAAAAGCAACGCATTTAATCATTTTGGGCACCTGACAACAATTATTCTGGACATAAGCCAGAAAATCCGATAAATTATTACTGCTTAAGGACAACTCTAATGTCCACAATAGGTTACGATTTTGCTTACGGAGATTTCTTATCTTCAGGGGTTTAATTTACGAAAGCGGGTTATGGTAGAAGAAAACAAGAAAAAATGCAAGTCTTTTAATGTGCTTTTCACCTGTATCGGCAGACGCGTCTCATTACTGAATGCCTTTCGGGACGCGGCCAAGGCAGTCAAGTTGAAATGCCGTTTTTTCGGCGCCGACGTCACCCCGCTCAGCCCGGCATTTCAGTTGTGCGATGAAAGATTTGTCGTCAAAGCGGTCGACCATCAGGGCTATATCAATCAACTGCTCAAAATCGTCCGTGAAAATTCTATCAAACTGATCATCCCAACCGTTGATCTGGACTTGAAAGATTTGGCTGCAAACCGTGAGAAGTTTGAAAAATTTGGTTGCTGTATCCTCGTCTCACCGTTGCGTGTGATCGATATCTGTCAGGATAAAAGAAAGACTTTCAGGTTTCTCCGAAAAAACAACTTCAACACCCCTGAAACAATGACCGCTCGGAAAATATTAGATGAGAAGAGGATTAAATTTCCGCTGTTTCTCAAACCCTGGGATGGATATGCAAGCAGGGGTAATGAAATCGTCAAAAACAGAAAAGAGCTTGCCTTTTATGCTAAAAAAATTCCGAACTGTATTGCTCAGGAATATATCATCGGGGATGAATACACCTGCGATTGCTTTGTTGATTTTGACGGCAGCATTCGTTGTGTGGTGCCGCGCCGCCGTATCGAAGTTCGCAGCGGTGAAGTCAGCAAAGGTGAGGTCGTTAAAAACACAGATATCATGGACAAAACCGCCGAAGTTGTCAAAGCTCTCGGAGCCGGCCCGGGAGTCATCACCGTGCAACTTATATTGACACACGATAAGCAAGTAAAATTCATTGAAATCAACCCCCGCTTTGGCGGCGGAGTGCCATTGGCGATTAAGGCCGGCGCCAATTTCCCGAAATGGATACTTTCTCAGATGATTGGCAAAAAACCTGTCATTCGATTTGACGATTTCAAGGATGGGTTGACTATGCTGCGGTATGATGCCGAAGTCTGGAAATAAATTCAGAGGACATGGATATGCTGGACCACTTTATTGGACCCTACAAGGATATCACATGGATTGTGTCATTCTGGCCAATCTTGGTTGCCGCCTTTCTCGCTGCGCTGCCGGGAACATGGCTCTGCAAACAGATCGCACTGAAATTTGGAGTGGTGGATAAACCGGACGGTTCGGTTAAAACGCACAAGCAACCGGTCGCTTATCTTGGAGGTATTGGCATATTGGCCGGTTTTGCTGCTGGCATCATCGCAGGGATGATCTACTTTAGAGCCGAAGAGACATTGTACCTTAAGCTGTCAATCGGCGTTTTGGCCGGCACCTCGGTGGCCTGTTTGGTGGGCGTGGTCGATGATCTGTGGGACATCAGACCCTTTCAGAAACTATTCGGTCAGTTTGTTGCCGCGACAATTCTTCTGGCGGTTGGAATTAAACCCGATTTGAATGCCTTTCTAAGTCCGTTTGGGATGGAAATACCCGGACTGCTGGAAACGATGCTGGGGATTCCCATCGTCATTTTTTTCGTTCTTGGAGCTACCAATTCTTT
The DNA here is from genome assembly GCA_937920485.1 of uncultured Phycisphaerae bacterium. GTDB lineage: Bacteria > Planctomycetota > Phycisphaerae > Sedimentisphaerales > Anaerohalosphaeraceae > 4572-13. The sequence goes on along the minus strand of CALETL010000041.1, from coordinate 15 downwards.
GAATCTACTGGATGG
>CALETL010000040.1 GCA_937920485.1 uncultured Phycisphaerae bacterium | reverse complement strand
TCCTGTCTTCGGCAGCCATCGCGAAAAACTATCTGATCATCGGCTGCGACAACGGCACCGTTTATGCCTTCATTGAAAAGAATTGATCAGATCCATTACAGCCCTAAAAATTGAATCGCAAGGCCGGACAGGCAAATCGCTGCTCCGGCAGCAGCATGGGTATAGCGTTCCAAGCGACCGAATTTTGCAAACGAAACGCCCCATGTCGAAAACAGGACAATTGTCAGCATCGTACCAATCGTAACCGCAGAGAAGACCCCAGCCACAAGAAACACACCGAAGATGCTGCTCTCGGCTGCCGGATACATCAGCAGCGGGATCAGCGGCTCACACGGACCGAAAACGAAAATGGTAAATAATATCCACGGTGTTATGTTTGTATTTTTTGTATGGTGTACGTGGCTGTGTTCGTCTATGTGATTATGCTCGTGCTCATGCTCGCCACTGTCACCATGAGAATGCACATGGCGGTGCGGCCGATTTCGTATTGCCCGATGGATGCCCCACACAAAATACGCAAAGCCGAATCCAATGAGTAGCCATGCGGCAATCGAACCGCGAAACGCTTCAAATGCCTCCAATTTCATCAATTGTACACCAACAAAAACACCAATAATGCCGAGAACAACCGAACTGAGAACGTGTCCCAGACCGCACAGAAAAGTAACCCAAGCCGATTTCGCCATCGACCATTGCCGCGCCCGGCCCATAACGATAAACGGCAAGTAATGGTCCGGACCAAGAGCCGTATGAATAAATCCGATTGAGGCCGCCGTACCGCATAAAAGCATGATTTCTGAGTTCATAAATAAACCTTTATAAATCGTAAATATGAGGGCATTTATTGATGCCATATCAGGATATTAAATTCCAGCGATGCTGTAAAGAAAAAATAATATCCGGACATGCTACACCTAAAAATTAATCAGCGCTCGAAGCCCCAATACCACTGCATCGCTGATACTGCTGTCGCCGCCGGGATTGGTCACATATTGCAGCGACGGGCTGAGCGTCATCCATCGCGTTACCTGAGCACTGTAATACAGCTCGGTAACGCTTTCGTAGTCTTCTGTATAGGTGATGTCCGCTCGGTCGCTGAAGCTGCCATGAGCATAGCCAATTGCCAGCACATCGTCATCGCGTCCCTCAAACAAGCCCTGATACTGAAGCCCAACACTGTAGAAACATGAAATATCATTGGTTCGGCTGGGTGCATATCCGTATCGGAAAAAGCTACCCAACCCCTGCATATCCGCCGAATCATGGTTCTCATTGACCAACTTCTGATCGCAACTCAGATAAAAACCAGTATCATCACGGTATTCCTTTGACGCATCCGAATGCGCCTTCGGTTGTGGATCGTACCATACACCCACCCGGTACGCGCCCGGCAAGATGCCTTTATCAGAATGCAAATGCGGTGTAACACCGGTCTCGGCCATGTAGATGAAATAATCTTCATCATGGAAGGTCGTGTTAAAGCCGGTTTCCCGTTTATCGGCCTGGGCGTCGGCCGCACCAAATGACATATACCACTGCTCCACCGGATTCCAGTAAACAACAGCTCCTAATCCATAATCCGGAAACGGAATGGTGGGATTGTTGACCAGAGCTGCGTTAAGGAACTGTGTGTTCTCGTCATTAGCGTACATATTTCCGTCAAAGGAAACCGGACAACTGCGGCATTCAAACCCGCCGGTCATGTCCAGTTTACCCACTCGAAGTTGCAGGGTATCGCTGAAAAACGACTGCTGATACCATAGCTCAATGATATTAAACGATTCGCGCGGGGCGAAATCACCGTTGACACCAAACGCCGAACCAACGGAAGTGCCGTCAATGTCCTGCCGGGACCAGGTGCCCTCTGCATGCATATACAGTGCCGCATTTTCGACACCCAGAAGCTTTTCCATATCCGCATTCATTTCCAGATCATAGCTGCCGGACCATCGCCCTTTGCGCCGATGGGTGCTGGAACCACCTTTTACATTGGCCTGATAGATATTCGTTAAGCTAAATGTAAACTCAATCCCCTTTGGCTCTAAAGCATCATTAAGGCCGAATAAACCATCCGTCAAAGAATCCTGCTGCCAAACGTGCTCATGCTCAGCAACTGAAACACTGACAATTAACAGTACCATCGCTAACCCTAAGAAACCTCTTCTTCTGTTCATAATCATCCTTTCATAGAAAATGTAACGTGTTGCGCTTTCCATTTATGCAACTCAGTTGCATTTAGAGAATATTATTGTATTTGCAACCAAGTTGCAAGTGCTTTTTGTTAATTTTTTAAAATTCGCATTGTTTGGCTTTTAAGCCAAATGCAGGTGTGATATTAGAGATCGAGCTTTAGCTTGTTTTCGATTTATGACATAGCAAGAATCTACCACTCAGCAGGTGATAAGGCCTCGGACAACGGTTCATTCCACCAGTTAGGGTCGCGCAGGTAATGTTTCATCCACATGGCAGCATTGACGCCGTCGGCGACTGCCGTCACAAGTTGCATCGCCGCACCGATTCGGCAATCCCCTGCCACAAATACGCCCGGCACTTCTGTCCTCAGATAAGCCGGATCGCACTGGATAAAGCCGTGTTCGGTCAGTCCGACAAAATCTTTGAGGAAGCCGGTGTTGGGGATCATGCCAACGAAAATAAATACGCCGTCACAGGTGATTTCTTCAGCCGCTTCAGTTTTTACATTTTCCAAAACGGCCTTTTCGACCTTGTCTTCGCCCTCAATGGAGGTAACAACGCTGTCGAGTTTCAACTCCAGATTGCTGTCGGGCCTGTTGACGTAATCCATGAGTTCTTCAACCAGCACCGGTGTCGCACGAAACTCCTGTCTGCGATGGACCATATACACCTTTTTCGCATACTTAACCAAATGCAGTGTGTCTTCCACCGCCGTATTGCCGCCGCCAACGGCAACAACGACTTTATCCTTAAAGAATGGCGCATCGCAGGTGCCGCAATAACTCACTCCCGCGCCAGCCTGACGAAATTCGTCCTCGCCCGGCACACCCAGCGGACGATAGGAACTGCCGGGTGCGAGAATAACGACTTTACTGATAAATGTTTCTTTGGCAGTTGACACCTCGATCAAGCCGTCTTCGCGGCGGACCAAAGATTTTGCTTCGCCACTGGTCTTGACTTCGCCGCCAAAGCTTTGCACCTGATCCAGCATTTTCATAACCAGATCGGTGCCGCTGATGTTCTTGTAGCCGGGATAGTTTTCAATGCGGTCGGTGTTGTTGATCTGCCCGCCGGGGTAAAACTTTTCAAGCAAAAGCGTTTTTTGACGATCACGAGCCGCATAAAGCCCTGCACCCAGACCCGCCGGACCGGCCCCAACAACAATACAATCATAATTGTTATCTGACATTGCTATCCCTCATTTAAAGTTATCAATCCTTATTTCTGTCCAATCATTTATTAAAAGCAACGACATCCGAAGACGCCTGAAAATCCGTCTTGAAAATACGTTCCAATTCTTCCGTTGAAACCGCATCCCAAATACGCGCCCTGCGACGCGGCTGCTGTTCAAGCTTGCCAATTAAATTCTGAGAATCATCAAAGAACAACTCTTCAAAAGAATTCTGTTCCTGCAGATAAACGACTCGGACCACAGCATCCGTTTCTTCTGACTTCGCTATTGCTTGTTGCGGAGGAATTTTTTTTAGATAAACCGGAGCCAACTGACCCACCGCCCCCAGCACATCAACAATCACTTCATTACTGCCGCTCTGCAGAAATAAGCGAGCTAATTCGGGCA
>CALETL010000039.1 GCA_937920485.1 uncultured Phycisphaerae bacterium | reverse complement strand
CGAGCTGGGCAGCCATATCTTTCTGCTCCATCGGTTCCAGCGGATTCTGATTTTGAAGTTCTACTACCAGTAGCTTTAGATAGTCCAGCTTTTGATCAACAGCGTTCGTAGTAGTCATTGACATTTTTGAAAACCCTTAATTTGTACTTACAATCAGTTCATCCCGCCAAAAACGGGACTACTCTGAAGCCTTTAATATGCAATTTTTATGCCATCCCAATCACTGACTTATCCAAAACAAATCTAACCTGTTTCAAATAAAGGGGTTAACTAAGCGATGTTTAGTGGCTATGTGAATTGGTTCTCTATCCAAAAAACGAACAGATGCACAATTATTCCCCATCAGTCAGAAATTATTTCCGACATGAGACCAAGACCTGAAATTCGCGGACACAGCGCCGACAAAAAGTCCCATAATGTTTTGTTGCCAGCGGGATAACTCAGGCAGTAAGTCCGATAATTCCCTGTTGCCGATAAGAATAATCTCGGCGTTTATTATTTTGCCGTTATTATCGAATGGTCCAATAATTTTTCTAAAGTTTCACCACGCAATTGTCGACTTCTAATGTAATTATATCGGGATATATAACTAATAAGACAACTTGATGCTTGAGAAACAAAAATATGCTTGAAAAGATTTTGGTCGTTGGCAAACAACCCCAAGCACAACAACTGGCAAGAAATTTCGCGCAAAGGTTATACGCCGCAGATGATGCGGCCGATATTTGGTCGTTAATCGAAAGCACTGAACCTGATCTGATTCTTTTCGATGCCGGAAACTCTCACGATACAGTCCATCTGTCATTGGATATATTTCGAAAGAAAGAAATTAATGCCCCCGTTGTTGTCATCTGTCCCAAAGAACACACTGATCATGTGAATAAACTTCTTGACACCGGCGCGTTCGATGTCATCCATGATTACGGAGATATCGGCCGTATGGGACAGATCATTGACAGGTTAAAAAACTCTGAAATCTCGACCGAGTCTGAATTTTTCCTGGAAGACTGTCCTCCATCGATTCCCATTGTTGGAAAAAGCCCGGGCATGCAGAAGACACTCCGTATGATTCGCATAGTCGCTTCAAGCACCTGTAATCCGGTGCTCATCATCGGAAAGACCGGAACGGGCAAAGAAATGGCTGCAGAAGCCGTGCATACCATCCGACATGGATCCGATCAAAAATTCGTCGCGATCAACTGTGCGGCTCTGACCGCCAATCTGCTTGAAAGTGAACTTTTCGGCCATGTCAAGGGCTCCTTCACCAGTGCCGACCGTGAAAAAACCGGGTTGCTGGAACTGGCTCAGGAAGGAACCGTTTTTCTGGACGAAATCAGTGAGATGCCGATGGACCTGCAGGCCAAACTGCTGCGTGTTTTGCAGGAAAAAACCTTCCGCAAAGTCGGCGGTACCGAGGAAATCACTTGTAATGCCACGATCATCGCCTCAAGCAATCGGAACCTGCTCGAAGAAGCCCAAAAGGGACGTTTTCGCCAGGATTTATACTATCGGTTGTGCATCTGCCCTATCCAGCTTAGCTCACTGAACAGCAGCGACCGCCGTGAAGACATTTTATTACTTACAGAGTATTTCCTTCAAAATTCGGTTATCTGCCCCGAAAAGAAGGATAAAATCAAAGGATTGACGAAACTCGCCACTGAAAAATTGACTCGCCACCACTGGGCGGGAAATGTCCGGGAACTGAGAAATGTCATTGAGCGAGCCATTTTACTCGAACAAAGCGACCGTATCGGCTCGACCAATATCATACTTCACAACGATTGCTTCGACCTGGATGACACCTCATGCAGTTTTACTCCTGCGGCGGAAAAAGATTTTTCACTGGAACGAGCTGAAAAAGAATTGATTGCCAAGGCCCTCGATGAATCCGGCTGGCAAAAGACACGCGCCGCCGCCCTGCTCGGTATCACACGAACAACCCTCTACGCCAAAGTCAAGCAGTACAACATACAGCAATCACAAAAATCAGCCGAAAACAATCTTCAGCCCGCATAAAGCCACATCCCATCACTGACCCGCCTGATCATTGGATAGAGTTAAAATATCCCTTTGTTAGTGTTGTTAATAAAATCAGATGCCGCTTTAATATCATCCACCGGTGAAATAATAAACAGTTCATCGCCTTCATTGATGACATGATCGGCCCGGGAAATCTGAACCTCGCCACTGTCCTGACAGTACACTGCGACAAATCGACACTCCGATGGGAATTTGCGACTGGCACCGATTTCCCTAATCTTCTTGCCGGCAACCTGTGACCCTTCAGGGACAACCATTCTGAAGATATCAGCTTTTCCGCTTCCGATCGTCGTGATCCTTTGCACATCAGGCTTTTCGATTTCGAGTATCATTTTGTTCACAAGCAGATCCGTCACACGAAGAATAGTACTCGCCCCAGCCACACGATAGGCCCTCTCGTAAGACGGATCGCGCATGCGGACGATAACCTGCGGCACATCAAAGCTCTTCGCCATGATCGTTGAGGCAAGATTATCAGCGTCACTCGCTGTCGCAGCAACAAAAATATCCGCCTTGGCGATTTTTGCTTCTTCGAGTACGCTCATATCGCTGGCGCTGCCATTAATCACAATGGCGCCTGTTTCAGCGAATATCTTTTCACACAACTGTGTGTCCCGCTCGATCATCAAAACGTCAAATTTGCTTTCGACCAGCTTTCGGACGAGCGTTCCTCCGACCATTCCGCCACCTGCAACTACGATATACATTTTAATACCTCCATTAAGGGCATTTGATTTCTATTTCCAACTTTTACGAGAAAATAATAACAGCACCGGTATGATTTCCAGACGACCCGCAAGCATTCCGATGATATAGGTTATTTTGACCACTGGGTCGATCTCGATCATCTCGTTGACCGACATATAACAGGGCCCGATATTGCCCACCGCCGAGAACATGCCTGAAAGCGATTCCCACGGACCATGTGATGAAAAAAGAGCCGTGATCGCCCCGCCGACGATCAGGAAACCGATCCAGATAAAAAACAATCCGCCCACACGGTGGATTTCATCATCGGATACCGGTTTATGATCGATCACTAACGGTGAGATTGTCTTTGATGAGTTACGTATCCGAAAAAGCTCCCGTTTCATGAGCTTATTTAAGATGGCAATCCGCAACACTTTAAACCCGCCGCCGGTCGATCCGACACAGCCGCCGATGACCATCATCACCAGAAAGAGCTGTCGCGTCACCGCAGGGAAAAAATCGCTGCCAATGTCTTCAGTACCAAAACCGGTGGTCGTCAGCACACCGATCACCTGAAAGATGGTGGTGCGGAAAATGTGCTCCATGTCACTCAGTGTCACACCGGTCCCGGACGTGAAAAGCTGTTTCAATGCCCCGGTTTTCCACAGATGCTCAATGATGATAAAGCCGGTAAATCCAAGAATCATCCGCCACCAGTACCGTACTTCGATATTGTCCCACAAGGCCTTGAAGTC
>CALETL010000038.1 GCA_937920485.1 uncultured Phycisphaerae bacterium | reverse complement strand
CAATGGATGGGGATGTGTTCGATTTGAAGATCACCTGTTGGTAGAGATTGAGCGCCACTTCGCGGGCGACCTGAAGATCCGTAGTGGCATACTTGGAACCGTGGGGTTTCAATGCCATAGCTTTGGGGGCTTTGTCTCCGGGCAACTGGACTTTCCACCACCATCGTCCGTTCCGCTGATAAAATGAGCCAGGGATTTGCGGGCGTTTCTTTTTTCGATTGACTCTGTCCATTTGTAACTCTCCTTGTAACCAAAAGTTATAAAAAATGATTATTCCGGTTACAATTCAAGTTACAATAGCTGAAATATCCTGTAAAGGGGTCTTAAAAAAAAGATTGTAAGCTCTTTCTCTGGAGTGACTTAATAAAATGGAGCCGAAGAGATTCGAACTCTCGACCTCTTGCATGCCATGCAAGCGCTCTCCCAACTGAGCTACGGCCCCTGATGGAACCGTATTATTTAACACAAAAAAGACCTTCTGGCAAGGCAGCACTTGATAAAAATGATGATTTTTCAGAAATCCTTTGCAAAAACCCGCCGGTCGAAAGCTTTGGATGCATACGGAAAATATCGCATTTATCATTTTTACTTGAAAAGACTTATGAAAAAATCACTCATCTTTCCCATTGTGTTTGAATTGACATCAATTTTCCCTAAAAAAGCTTGAATTTAGCGGGTTCGGCAAGTAGAATTCGCTTTTTCTTAAAGAACTGCTCTTTTAGAATTGACTGTACAGTCATTGACACAATACAGGCCAATGTAGCTCAACGGTAGAGCACCGGTTTTGTAAACCGGCGGTTGAGGGTTCGATTCCCTCCGTTGGCTTTTTTATATTTTGGGTAAATTCAGCCCAAAGAAGGTTCCCAAACGCCTTTTTTCAAAGGAACTATATGGAACAGGCAATTGAAAAAGCAAAAGCCCTGATCGAAGCCATGGAGTACATCCGCAGCTTTAAGGGCAAAACCGTCGTCGTCAAATTGGGCGGCAGCATTCTGGATGACTTGGGTCTTCAGAAAAAACTGCTGGCCGATGTCGTCTTTATGTCTGTCGTCGGAATTCACCCGATTTTGGTTCACGGCGGCGGCAAGGCCATTACCGCGGCAATGAATGAGGCGGGATTGGAACCGGTCTGGGTTCACGGCAGACGCTATACTGATGATCGTACTCTGGCTATCGTTGAACATACACTGATTAACAAGGTCAATCAGCCGATTTGCACTGTTCTTAATGACATGGAAGTTAAGGCGATGGGACTGCATTCTCTGAGCAGTTGTGCCGTCTTTGCTGAAACACTGCGGCTGGAAGGCGAAGATGGCCGCAAACTCGATTTAGGCATGGTTGGAAAGACCACAGAGATCAATGCGGATTTATTAACAACGCTGTGCAGCAATGGGGTTATCCCTGTGATCGCGCCGGTTGCACGATCAAAAACCGGCGGCAAATTGAATATCAATGCCGACAGTGTCGCCGGTCATGTTGCCGCAGCAGTTAAAGCTGAAAAGCTTGTTGTTCTCAGTGATACCCACGGCATCCGGATGGATATGGATGACCCGGAAAGTTGTATTTCAAGCGTCAGCGAAGCAGAGATCGAAGAAATGATCAAAAACGGAATCATTGCATCGGGCATGATGCCCAAAGTCGAAGCGTGTATTACAGCCCTGGACGGTGGTGTCGGAAAAGCACATATTATCGACGGACGAATTCCACATTCGCTGTTATTGGAAATATATACAGATAAAGGAATCGGAACACAGATCATAAAATAGTTTTATGTTTTAGACTTCAAAGAGTGAGAGTTAATGATGAATACTCAGGATGTAATTGCATTGTTTGATAAATACGTGATCGCCAACTACGGTCGACTGCCGAAGGTCATCACAAAGGGACTCAATAACAAATTGTGGGATCTCGAAGGTAATGAGATATTGGACATGTTTCCCGGCTGGGCGGTCAGCGGTATCGGCCACTGCCATCCGAAAGTGGTTGAAGCCGTCCAAAAACAAGTGAGCGAGTTGATTCACATTGATAATACGTTCTATATCACTTTACAGGGACAGTTAGCGAAGATGCTTTCTGAACGGGCATTCGGCGGCAAAAGCTTCTTCTGTAACAGCGGGGCCGAGGCTAATGAAGCCGCGCTTAAACTTGCACGCAGGCACACACCCAAAGAGAAATACAAATTTATTACTGCAGAAAAAAGCTTCCATGGTCGAACCTTTGCAGCGGTAACCGCAACCGGACAGCCAAAATACCATGAAGGTTTTCTGCCCTTGCCGCCTGGTTTTGTCTATGTCCCCTACAATGACATTGATGCTTTACAGGAAGCATTTGATGACGAAGTTGCAGCGGTCATGATCGAGCCGATTCAGGGTGAAGGCGGCGTTCACGAAGCAACTGCCGAATATATGCAGACGATCCGGGACTTGTGCGACGCCCATGGCGCCCTGATGATCCTTGACGAAGTGCAGACAGGTATGGGACGAACGGGACAATGGTTCGGCTACCAGCATTATGATATTACGCCGGATATTATCACGCTGGCCAAAGCGCTGGGCGGTGGTCTGGCCATCGGCGCTATGATGGCACGACCGGAAATCGCCGCTTCGCTCGTTCCCGGTACACATGCCTCTACATTTGGCGGCAATCCGTTAGCATGTGCTGCTGGTGTTGCCGTTATTGAAGCGATCGAAGAAGAGGGCCTGCTTGACAATGCGAAACAGACAGGACAGTATACTCGTGAAAAACTCGAAGAACTAAAAGAAAAATACCCGATCATCGACCATATCCGGGGCAAGGGTTTGATGCTGGCTTTGCAACTGGCTGTTCCCGGAGCAAATATTGTGGGCCGGTGCCTTGAAAAAGGCCTGCGTATCAATTGTACACAGGAAACCGTCCTTCGATTTATGCCTTCGATGACGGTCACAAAGGAAGAAATAGATCAGGCCGTTGCCATTCTCGGTGAAGTGCTTGACGAGGAAGAATAATTATGAAAAGCTTTTTGTCGATCCAAGACTGTACAGGTGATCAATTAAATGAATTGCTCATATTGAGCCGCGACTTAAAAGCCCTCTATAAGAGCGGCAGGCAGGACGCCTGCTTACCTGGTAAGGTTCTGGCAATGCTGTTCGAAAAAGCAAGTTTACGAACACGCGTTAGTTTCCAGGTGGCTATGGCCGATCTGGGCGGAACCGCCATCTATCTGAAACCCGAAGACATCGGCATCATCGGAAAACGTGAGCCGGCCAAAGATATGGCTCGCGTTTTCGCTCGTTATGTCGATGCGATCATGGCACGGACTTTTTCGCATGAAACCATTCTCGAACTGGATCGATGGTCCCACGAACCGATTATCAACGCACTCAGTGACTGGTCGCATCCCTGTCAGGCAATGGCGGATATTTTGACCATCCGGGAGCACTGCGGCGATCTTACGGGCCTGAAACTGGCCTATATCGGCGACGGTAACAATGTTGCACGCTCATTGGCGTTCGTTTGCGCCAAATTCAACATGCAGTTTGTCTGTGCATCGCCAAAAGATTATGAACTGGACGCCGAAACGCTGACCGCTGCCAATAAGACGCTGCCCGGCTGCGCAACCCAAACCCATGATCCCGTCGAGGCGGTCATGGATGCACAGATTGTCTATACCGATACCTGGACCAGCATGGGTCAGGAAGAAGAGAAGGCCAAGCGAGTCGCCGCATTTGACGGATTTTCCGTCGACGAGGCATTAATGGAAAAAGCACCGAAAGACGCAAAGATCATGCACTGCTTGCCAGCTTATAGAGGATATGAAATATCCGACGGCGTGATGGAATCGGAAAACTCCATCGTCTTTGACCAAGCGGAAAATCGGCTGCATTTCCAACGAGCCCTGCTTAAATATTTAATCGCCAAATAACTCAAAACTCCCTTTTGTGAGAATTCAGATGAAGCGTCGAATCCTGCTTGCAAGCACCAACCCGGGCAAGTTGGCTGAACTGTCGGATTTGCTCGGAACGGTCAATGAGCAGGTCGAGTGGTCCTGTCTGAAAGATTATCCCGATATCCCCGAGGTAATTGAAGACGGCAGAACCTTTATCGATAACGCACGCAAGAAAGCACTTGGTTATGCCAAGGCGACGGGGCTATGGACAATCGCTGATGATTCAGGTCTTGTAATCGACGCACTTAACGGAGCACCGGGCGTTTATAGTGCTCGCTATGCGGTTGATGAATGTAATAGCTCAGATCGAAAGGCACTTGATACAGCCAATTACAAAAAAGTGCTGGCAAAATTAAAAGATACCCCCGATGAAAAACGTTCAGCCCGTTTCATGTGCTATCTGTGCCTTGCGAGCCCAGAAAATGTCCTGATCGAAACTGAAGGTACTGTTGAAGGTGTGATTAATCACGGCCCTGTTGGTGAAAATGGATTTGGTTATGATCCGATCTTTTTTATCTCCTCGCTCAACAAAACTGCTGCACAACTTGAAAACCATAAAAAAAACAAAATCTCCCATCGCGGTAATGCCATTCGGAAATTCAAACCGTTGCTGGAGAATCTCCTTAAAGAGTGATTAACAAATTCAATTTCCATGTTGGAGTCCGTTTAATCCGGTTTAATTTGCATATGGAAAGTTCTTGACATTTACTGACCGAAGTTGTTAAGTATCCTCTATTCTGATGAAAGAAGGTAAAAGAGAGGAGGTTGTTATTTAATTACAGGAATTATTTATTAAGCTGATAAACTATTATGACAAAAGCAATAAAAGAAAAATCGTTAGTCATCGTTGAGTCACCGGCCAAAGCCAAAACGATCAATAAATATTTGGGAAGTAATTTTGAGGTCAAGGCCTCAATGGGCCACGTTCGCGATCTGCCCTCTAAAGGGATCAATGTTGATATCGAGAATAATTTTGAACCCACCTACGACATTTCGCCGGGACGGAAACGAACCGTTACATCATTGAAGTCATCTGCAAAAAAATGTACCAATGTCTATCTCGCAACTGACCTTGACCGAGAAGGAGAGGCCATCGCCTGGCACCTTAAAGAATGCCTCGGTCTTAAAGATGAAAATACCTATCGTGTTGTTTTTAATGCGATTACCAAAAATGCGATTCAAAAAGCATTTGAAAATCCTGGAAAGCTGGATATGGATCGTGTCATGGCCCAACAGGCCCGGCGTATTCTGGACCGCATCGTAGGTTACCAAATCAGCCCAATTCTATGGAAAAAAGTCGCTCGTGGTCTCAGTGCCGGGCGTGTACAGTCCGTGGCTGTCAAGATAATCGTCATCCGAGAGCGGGAAATACGCCAATTCGTTCCCGAGGAATACTGGTTGATTCCGGCTGTATTTACGCCGGACTTAAAAGCTGACCTCACTGGCGAATGGCAGACATTTCTGGAATCAGCACCAGATGAGAAAAAAGGCCGTACCTTAATCGAACAGAATCATTGGCTGGCCGAACACAACGCATTTAAGGCGGATCTGATCAACGTCAACGGTGAAAAGTTCCATGTTGACAACCAAACAGATGCACATGACCTGTTCGATAAGCTTAATAAATCAAGCTATTCTGTCTCAGATGTAATCACCCGACGAATCCAATCCAAGCCCAATCCGCCGTTTATTACCTCAACTCTGCAACAGGCCGCGGCCAACCGCATGGGCTTTACTGCCAAACGCACGATGCGTGTCGCTCAACAGTTGTATGAAGGCATTGAAATGGGTTCTATGGGCGCCTTGGGCCTGATCACCTACATGCGTACTGACAGTACCCATCTGTCGAATGAAGCCGTTGAAGCCGCCCGACATTATATCAGCAGCCAAATCGGCCCTGATTACATCCCTGAAAAACCCAACCGGTTCGCCTCGGGCAAAGGAGCTCAGGAAGCTCACGAAGCGGTCCGCCCGACCGATCCGGATTTAAGCCCCGAGGATATCAAGCAATTTTTATCTGACGAACAATTCAAGCTTTATGATCTCATTTGGAAACGCTTTATCGCCTGCCAGATGTCTGCGGCACAGTGGGATACTACGCGTATCGAAATCGCAGGCACCAGCGATGGATTTACCTGTCAATACCGCACAACCGGACGCGTGCTGGTATTCGACGGATTTACAAAAATCTGGCCGACATCTTCCAATGACCCTCAACTGCCTGCCTTAAAAGCAAATGACGAACTCGGCGCTGTTTCGATAAAAGCTGACCAACACTTTACCAAACCACCGGCCCGTTATACAGAAGCATCGCTTGTCAAGGCCCTCGAAAAAGAAGGGATCGGCAGACCGAGTACGTATGCCTCGATTATTTCAACCATACAGGATCGAAAGTACGTCGAACAGCTTGAGCGAAAATTCCACGCCACTGATATCGGAGAAGTTGTCACCGATAAGCTGGATGAATTTTTCCCACAGGTCATGGATATTGCTTTTACACGTCATATGGAAGAGCAACTTGACAAGATTGAAGACCAGCACTTGGAATGGGTTTCCGTTCTGAATGAATTTTACGGGCCTTTCACTGAAAGTCTGGAAAAAGCTACGGAACAGATGAAGCACGCCAAGGCGGAAACGCAGCCCAGCGAATATACCTGCCCGGAATGTAAAGCAGATATGGTTTATCGCTTCGGCAAAAATGGACGTTTTTTGAGCTGTTCAAAATATCCGGAATGCAAATATGCATGTCCCTGTGATAAAGAAGGAAACATGGTTGAGGAAATTGAAAGCCAACACAAATGCCCCAATTGTGAGAAGCCGCTGATCGAAAAAACGGGGCGATTTGGCCCGTTCCTTGGCTGTTCGGGATATCCGGAATGCAAGACGATCCTAAAGATGGACAAAGAAGGCAACCCCCTGCCACCGGCGCCGCCGGCCGAACCGTCCGGTGTTAAGTGCTATAAGTGTAAGGACGGCGAGTTGGTTATTCGACAGAGTAAACGGGGACCGTTTTTAGGATGTAATAAATTCCCGCGATGTCGAACCATTGTCAGCATGAAAAAGCTTGACGAACTGAAAGCCCTTCAGTCTGAAGGGAAATGGCCGCCTTCTGACATCGAAGAAGCTAAAAAGATCGCTTCGGTTAAGAAAGAAACCAAAAAAACGAAAAAGAAAACAAAAAGCAAAGTAAAAAGCGATGACAAAGGATGAAAAAAAATCAACTGACAGCATCAAGGCGGATGTATTTGAAACGGTAGAGCCCATCGGAAAACGCGTTCTGATACGTAAGGACGAGGACAAGAAACAAACCAAAGGCGGTATTCAACTGCCCGACAATATTGAAATTCCCACCATCACCGGCCGAATTGTCTCCGTGTCGGCAGAAGTCGACATGTCCAGCGAAGTTCCACTCAAACAATATGACAAAGTATTGTTTAATCCCAAGGGAGCTATTCCGGTTGACTTTGAAGGTGACAACCGGCTATTTGTTGTGGAAGTTGAAAATGTTGTCGCGGTTTTTCGCAAAACTTGATCGATCTTACGACCAAACGCAAAACCAATAAGTCATATAAAAAAATACAGCCGAACGCACCTGTCGTTCGGCTATATCATGCAACACCTCCTCCGGTGCCAATCTCCGATTTTTCCTTGGGCGCTCTTATATATGCAAGTCTATCATTGCGAATCGGAGGCCTATAGAGGAGGAATACTTACATTTTTTTTCTCCGTCTTAACAGAAAACCTGAACCCAACCCAAACAAAACAATGGTCGCAGGTTCCGGAATTTCATTATCACCGGGAACCGGAATATCGTCATCATCGCCTGGAACCGGAATGTCATCAACATTATCATCCGGTACATCAGGGACATTCGGAATATCAGGGATGTTTGGAAATATGGGAGACTGAGACGGAATGAATGGAAAATTGCCATCATCAAAACGACCGCCAATATTCACAGAACTCGGAGACTGAATCGGGTTGACGCCGCCTCTGCCGCCCGGCGCATGTTGACCATCAACGATCCCGGCATTGGGCAGTTCTTCTTCAAAGTCTTCTCTGGCAAAAACAGCAACCACCAGTTTTGGTGAATCGATAGAAATAGTGGTATCGACGCCGCTGGTTGATGCCACGTCACCAAGCCAGTACAGAAAGCGATAACCTTGCTTCGGCTTTGCAGACAAAGGCACCGTTTGTCCCATTTGAATTTTATGAACACCCATACCAGGAGCTACCGTGCCTGCATCCGGCGGACTGGCCTGAATCAAAAGAGCATAGTCGCCCTCATTGCCCTGTGCCGCTATCGACAAAGACAATAAAAGAAGCAAACTCATTATATGCATATGGTTTTTCATTTTAGTTGCCCCCAAAAGGAGTAATATATTCCCCTTTATTTTCTACGTCTGAGAGACAGAATAGTTCCGCCAATTAACAGCGCCATACTTGTTGGTTCCGGAACCATCGGTATATCATCATTTCCGCTTGGATTTATTTTAAAGTCACCTAGAACAGGGCCTTGATCTTTGTAAAGAAATAGGTACCAAGAGTGTTCATCCTCAACCAAAGTCATATCATCAAATTTCCATATTGCTTCTGTGTTTAAAGCATTAAAATAACCACCCGGTTCCTTTGGCTCAATTCCATCAGGAGCTTGCGATTGATGAATCTCATCTTTACCTGCACCTAAAGTTAAACCATCCTTTCTAAAAAGCGATAACTGAGTGATTGATTCGGTGGTCATTTCATCACAGAATAACTGGTACGCATAGACATATTCAGTGACGTCTCCTCCATACCCCGTCTCTTCAATCACTTCGGCTGCCTGATCGCCTTTATAGACAGCAAACTCAAGACGAACGGACATGTCCACACCCAACTCACCGGGGCCTTTCTCATGTACACCATAATAAAATGCTGTTCCCCCATATGTAGTAAGCATCGTCGGTGTTGTCCCGGGCACTTCAAATAAGGCATACGCATTTGAGACTAACGTTAAAACTAACATCATTGTAAATAGTATTTTCTTCATCGTAGTCCAAGCTCCTTTAATAAGTTTTCATCACCCTTTGTATTTTTTATTTATGTTTTCTGCGTAACATTAATCCCGCACCAATTGCAAATATGGAAAGTGTTGCCGGTTCTGGAACAGGTGCAAGCAGCGTTCCGTACAG
>CALETL010000037.1 GCA_937920485.1 uncultured Phycisphaerae bacterium | reverse complement strand
TGTCAATCAGCGCCAAAAGTAACGACCGAATTGGAGCCAAACCGACACCACCACCAATGATATAAACCTCTTTCCCTTCAAACATCTCAAGGGGATACCCATTTCCATAGGGTCCCCGGAGTCCCACCGGCTGCCCTTTTTTACAGTCATGCAGCAGGCTCGTAACCCGTCCGGCTTTCATAATGGAAATTTCCATCTGATCTGTCTGATTTGGCGAGGATGAGGGCGTAAACGGCGCCTCTCCTTCACCCGGCAGAGTCAATTCGACAAATTGCCCTGTATTGAACGGAACGGCTTCATCCGGCCGAACAACAAACGTTTTTATCGTTGGCGATTCATCGATGATATCGATGATTTGAGCATTAATCGGTTGGTAGGGATTTTTTGCCATTTTTTAGCTTCTGATCATTGTTAGCATTGGATTCTTCGTATAACTTTTTCAGTACATCACGAATATTCGATTCACCGGCACACGCATCGATACACCGACCACATCCCACGCACATTTGAATCCCATATCGATCCAAAAAGAATACAAATTTATGCAATAGGCGATGAAGTGTTCGGTTAGTCAGCATTTTCCGGGGATTTTCTCCTCCGGCGACGGTGGCATAATCAAGCCGGACACAACTGTCCCAAATCTTCATCTTTTGATAATAATCGTCCTGTTTTTCATCATAGAGATAGAAACAATGACAGGTTGGACATATTCTCGTGCAGGCCTGACATTCAACACACCCTTTTGATTCTTCATTAAACAGTTCTGATTCACATCCATCGCTAACGATTTCCTTAAGCGGCGTTTCAAATTGATAGTCCGAAAGAATGTTTTCAAGTTGAGCCTGTGCCTGTGTCCGATTTACATCCCTTTCCAAAATCGCCGCAGAAGGAACGTCTGCAAAGATGGCCTCGTTTTCTTTTAAAAGCATCCGTCCTTTATCGGATCCAGGCTGAATGATGTATCCATCTTTGATTTTGGAAATATTAATATCATAGCCCTCTTCCGGATAAACCGAACCATCCATCATTAAACAAAAACAGCTCTCGTTTGGACTGCAGCAGTCAGAGGAAATAATGAACATCTTCTCTCTTCGCTCCACATAGGCCGGGTCACAAAACTCCTCTTCCTGGAAAACTTTATCCAGAATCCTGATCGCACGCAGATCACAGTCTTTCAGACCATAAATCGCAAATGGCTTTATGGGCGGGCTTTCAACCGGGTCCGGGAACACAGCAGCGATTTCACGCAGCGGAAAAAGAAATTGCTTGGCGGGCTGACAGAGGCGTAATTCATTAAATGCAATTTCCTGCTGTTGTTGGGGATCATATCGAGCGAAAGAAAAATGACCTTCCTCGTGATGGGGAATATATAATTCCCTTTGCTCGGCAATTACATCGAACAGCGGCTTGAGCCTACTTAAAAAATATGTTTCCACCTTTGTTCACCTCGGATACGCTCAGGCACCGACCGGTAGATAATAAGGTAGACAAGCAAGACTTACCCCGATATCAATGTTGACGACTTTCACATTAGTAGGAGCAGAAAGGTAAGAGGGTGTAAAATTCAGTATTCCACCGACACCTGCGTCAATTAATTTATCTGTTACGTCCTGCGATTCCAAAGCAGGAATTGCAAGAATAGCTACTGAAATGCCTCTCTTTCGAAGACTCGAAATATTTGATACATCTTCTATTTTTATTTTCTGAACGACACGTCCTATTTTACGTGGATTTATTTCAAAAACAGCGCTGATTTCAACACAAAATGTTTTAAACCCGGTATATTTCAGTAAAGCGGCTCCTAAATTCCCATATCCGATCAGGGCTGCACAATGTGTGTTGTTGAGTCGTAAAATAGTTCGGATGTGCTTTTTCAGTTTTTGAATATCGTACCCGACTCCAGGCGTCCCAATATCACCAAAATACGATAAATCCTTTCGGACCTGAGGAGATTTAACATGTAATACTTCAGCTAACTGCTGACTGCTGATGCTGCGGGAACCGTCGTTAGGGAATGAGCATAACCCCCGTAAATAGACCGGCAATCGCCGGATCGTTTCATCTGGAACCTTATGATATCTCATATACCACCTATTCGTGATTGAGTTCTCGTTCACAGACCTAACCGCTACTATCTAAAGAGAGCGTCGCTTAAATGTCAAGATGTTTTCGGGTTCATTCTTAAAAAATTTTCACCTTCCTATTGTCTTATAAAAAAAGGAGTTAGAGATGTTTTACGAAATCAAAGATGAATTTTTTACGCTTCTTTGCATGCAGGAAGTGTAAAACTAAAGGTACTTCCACGCCCCTCTTGTGATGCTGCCCAAATTGTTCCCCCGTGCCGTTCGACAACCTCCTTGGAGATGGATAACCCTAAGCCCGTTCCATCTCTCTCGGACTTTCTGGCATTACTGGCTCGAAAGAATTCATCAAAGACTTTGTCCTGTTCTTCAGCCGGAATCCCAATACCGGTATCAGCTATTTCAATAATGTAGCGGTCTCCGTCTTCTGTCGCTAATAAGTTTACGGCCCCGTTCTTAGGGGTGTACTTGATGGCATTAAGCAACATATTTCGAATAGCTTCTTCGATCAAAAGAGCGCTGCCGAAAACGGTGTCTTTTTTCATATTTATCTCGTAGTCAATTGAGATTGCTTTTGTCTCCGCTTTAATTTCAACTGCGGCGAAAGCATCATAAATACATTGTTTTAATGAAAAACGCTCTTTTTCAATTGTACCGGTCAACCGCATTTGGGTCAGTTTTAGCAGTGTCGACAAAAAGGCGATGGATTTATAAGCTCGATGATCCGCTCTTTCGATAAGCTCAGATTGTTTTTCGTTAAGAGGGCCGGCGGTGTTAGTTGAAAGAATATCAAGACAGCTTTTAATGGCCGCCATATGACTTTTAATATCATGTGAGACAATCAAAAGATATTCGTTTTTAATCCGATCCTTCTCGTTTAGTTTCAGATTAAGTGATTTATATTCGGTTTGTTGTTTACGTAACTGTAAAACAATCGATGTCGTCATGTAGACAACCAGATACAGTGTCGTTGAGAAAACAACAAACACACCAAGAACATAATACCTGTTTTGAAATAAATTAATGCCCAAAAAGCCAACGATTGGACGATGAGCGATGACCCGAAAGTATTCCAACGCCAATATCAGGCCAAAAAGAAATACGGCCAAAGTGGCCTGTAAATAACTCATACGCCGGGAGAGAAGCATGCTGGATATGATGACATGAAAAACGTAATAGAAAAAAAATGGATTTTCAACACCACCGGAATAGTAAATCACTCCGGTAAGGATTAAAAGATCTGCCGTGATTTGTAAAATGATGATTCGATTAATGGCCCGGCTTAGTGTCTTTTCGTGAACCCGGACAAGATACTTTAAAGCCAGATATAACAGAAGATTATAAACAACGAGAACAACCCCGATGGTATAAAGCGGAAGCTGCTGCGACGTACTGTCGAAGAGTTTACCGATAGCATAGGTGATGCCGATTAGCAAGAAAGCCGTTATCCATCTTAGC
>CALETL010000036.1 GCA_937920485.1 uncultured Phycisphaerae bacterium | reverse complement strand
GGGGGTGCTCAGTTTTTTGGATTTACGTCTTTCGGAAGTTCGATTTCATCAATTGAGTTTAAAGTACAGGGCGTTACAGCGAATTCGCGAGATATCTTTGGTATTGATGAGATCCGTTTTGGCAGTGTTCCGGAACCGGCAACGATGATCCTGCTGGGCCTGGGTGGTTTGATGCTGCGGAAGCGCAAGCAATAAAAATGAATGATTAAAAAACGAAAAGCTATCATGAATACAAAACGCCATCTTACAATCACGGTATTGATCGCAGTAATGTTTTTTGCGATACCTGCAAAAGCTGATTTGTCGTTTTATACTGACAGAAGTGATTGGGAAAGCGCGATAAGCGGCGATATTTCAACTGAAACCTTCGATTCAGTTACACCCTATTTTCTTGTGGGAGGTGTCAACAGCACCGGCTTAATTAATATTGAATTGGTCAATCTATCCGAGGTCAATCAGTGGAACTCCATCAATAATGGGTCGGATGTGGAAGATTTTTTGACGATTGACGGAACCGCTTTCTATCAGGGCGGGCGTCGACTGACAGATCCTGATACCGTGATCCATCTTCACCGGCCGTTTCCGGTGCGGGCGTTCGGCGGGGATTTTACGTCAACCCACAGCAGTACAGATGGCAATGGATTGGCTTTGCTGGTCAATGGAACGCAGTATGGATTCCAGCAGTTGCTGGACTTTGAAGAGGGTTCCGGCTTTTTGGGATTCATTGCAACGGCTGATGTTTCAACTGTGACGTTATTTGCTCCTGAAAATAATGAAACATTTGGTTTGGACAATGTCAGTTTTGCAGTTATTCCCGAGCCGGTGAGTTTAAGCTTGCTGGTGTTTGGTGCATTTTATCTTCAAAAGCGAAGAAAAGTATAGATGCTGAAAACTAAATGACGATATATTTTGTGAGGTATTTATCATGGTCATTATTGCGGAAATGAATGTGTTAGCAGTCGGAATGGAAAATCGGACGGACCAGTTTAACGGTTTACCGATTCGTCTGCTTGACATGGCTCATGGCAGCGATGCGGTAGATTCTTTCAAAACCGACCAAATCGACAGTGTAATCAGTCATTGGAATCTGGTAGATATGCCGGACGGTGCATTCCTAAAGAAACTAAAAGCTATCAAGCCGGATATGCCGACTGTGGCGATTGTTGAACCGGACAATCCCCGCCAGGAGATCGAGGCCCGTATGCTCGGGGTCAGTGCGGTTATTACTGAAGACTGCGGCGATGATTATTTCCGCCGGGTGGTGACCTCGGTGCTTGGATTTAATGATGTTCGTGCGATTGAAAAATTGTATGCAATCAAGGAATTCTGAGAGTTGCGGCAGGATTACATCCTGTAAAGGATGATCTGAAAACATCTTTCCTCTTCCAGTCGGGCCCGAAATCTGAGTTCTCAGGCGTCGGGCCCGCTTTTTTTATGCACACCGGCAATTTTCATTATGACCGAAAAAGCGGTTGCTTTTCCCCTGTTGCTTTGCTACTCTTGGCATCAGGAATTAAATACGATGCACAAGGAGTCAAAAATGCTGAATGAAAAATGTCTTTTGGGGCTTGTTATCGCCATTTGCGCTGCGATGCTTCTGGGCGGATGTGTTGAGCGGAGGTTAACGATTGTAACTGAGCCGTCAGAAGCGATCGTCTGGCTCAATGACGAAGAAATTGGCCAAACTCCCGTTACGGTGAATTTCAACTGGTATGGTGACTATAATGTGCGGATTGAAAAACCCGGTTATGAAATTCTCAATACACATCGCGTGCTTGAGCGTCCATTGAATGATAAGTTTCCTTTCGATTTCTTTGCTGAATTGCGGCCCAAAAAGATTGAGAATGTTTACACATGGACATTTGAGCTCGAGCCTTTTCAGCCGACCCCTTCTGTCGATCTGGTTGAAGCGGCACATGAATTGCGCAAGCAGGCCAACAACGAATTGGGCAAAATCGCCGTCGAGGTTTTGACGGAGGAGTAGAAGCAGACAGCGGACCGGGCTAATCGACTGCTACAACTTCTTTGACATCGCTGATTTTCTGCTTGAGCATCCGTTCGACGCCCATCTTCAGTGTCATCTGAGCACCGGGGCAGCCCTTGCAGGCACCCTGCAATCGCACGCGGACGGTTTTATCTTCATCGCAGCCGACCAGTTCAATATCGCCGCCGTCGTTCTGCAGCATGGGACGGATGGATTCTATGATTTCGGCCACTTTTGCTTCAAATGTTTTTTCGCCGCAACCGCAACTATCACACATAATCAAACTCCTTGATCAGGGTTATTATCTTGTTTGAGAAAGGAGAGTTTATCATAAACAGCGAAAACAGGCAAATTAAAAACAAAATGGATTATGCGGATAATCTTCCCCCGAAATTACTGTCTTTGTCATTCGCGATTGTTACTGGATCATCGATTCAAACTCTTCGGCATGCTCGTTTTCGACGCGCATGATGACTTCTTCGCATGAGACGCATGTTTCGGCACAGAGTTTGACGACCGAATCGGTCCCTACGAGAACCACCTTGAACTGTCCCGGCATGATGTGGTACTCCCGCCGCAGTCCAGTACTGCTCTCGACACGGATTTCATCGGCGCCGACGTGTCCGTCTTCATGCTCGAATATCTCGGCAACTGTAACATGGTGGTCATTGAGAGCGAGCTGTCGGTCCGAGAGTGTGTCCATCTGTAATTGATACCGGCGTTCCTGCTTGGAAGGTGAGAAGACATAGAGCAACGCGTGTTTGGCGGCCTGCACATGATCAGAATGTGATATCCCTATCGTCATTCGTGGCTCCTGTTGAAATGACTATGATTACTATTTAAGGCATATTTACGTAAAAAGTCAAGGATAAGGCCGATATTTTCGGACGAAATTTAAAAAAATATAAGATTTATTTTTCCGGAATAGCGTTAATCCAGAATAGTTTCGCGCACGAAAAAAGCCCTGACGAATCGGGGCTTTTGTACGTTTATTGCATGAAAGGTGTGTTTAGTCTTTGGACTCAAACTCCGCATCGATCACATCGTCGCCGCCTTTGCGTCGGACGTCGCCTTCTTCGGGCGGTGCCTGCTGTCCGGCATCGGCTCCCGGCTGAGGTTCACCGGGTTGACCGCCCGCGGCGGCCTGCTGTTTGGCGGCTTCTTCGTACAGGATTTTGCCCAGTTCCTGAGAGACCTGTCCGAGGTTTTCCATTGCTTTCTTGATGGCGTCGCCGTCGTCGCCTTTTGCGGTCTCTTTCAGATTGTTCAGAGCGGATTCAATATTGCCGCGAATTTCCGCCGAAACCTTTTCCCCATGCTCTTTCAGTGTTTTTTCTGTCGAGTAAACCAACTGATCGGCCTGGTTCTTCAGGTCAACGACCTCACGACGTTTTTTATCCTCTTCGGCGTGGGCCTCGGCGTCTTGCTGCATCTTTTCGACTTCGTCTTCGTTCAGGCCTGAGCTGGACTGAATCTTGATCGACTGTTCCTTGCCGGTGCCGAGGTCCTTGGCCGATACATTCAGGATGCCGTTTGCATCGATATCGAAAGCCACCTCGATCTGCGGCATGCCGCGTGGTGCAGGAGGAATATCGGTCAATTGGAACCGTCCCAGTGTGCGGTTGGCATTGGCGAATTCACGTTCGCCCTGCAGGACGTGGATGTCTACGCTGGTCTGACTGTCTGCAGCCGTCGAGAAGACTTCCTTCTTGCTGGATGGGATCGTGGTGTTGCGTTCGATCAGCTTGGTCATTAC
>CALETL010000035.1 GCA_937920485.1 uncultured Phycisphaerae bacterium | reverse complement strand
AACCGTCATCGCGCAGCACCGTCGGACGGACGTAAAGAAACTGAGCCAGAACCTGACCGAAAGGCCGTTAATCTTCGAGAGGCGGTCAATATCATTCGCATGCACGAGTTTCATCAAAGAGCACAGTCTTCCAGAAAAATAAACCAGCAACGCCATAATACAGAAGAATCCTCTGAGTCATCTGAAACAAAAGAAACAGATGAAGCTGATTCTGACAGATCGGATACTATCAATCCACCCATCCCCATACAAACCCAGACCGAAAAAGTTACAGAAGAAACGCAAGCGATGCCATCCTTAGTTCATTCTGAGTCAGAAGCTGAAACAACAGATGAGGAGTTGCTGGAACTGGAAAAAGAAATACTGCCTGAACCAGCTAAGATCTATACCGCCAAAAGTTCACCGCAAATCGAAAAATCCCAAGACACTGATTCCGGCAAAGAAACACAATATTTACTTGAAGAAGTACTTCATCGTCTTAAAACTAAAGACCGCGAAGGATTGTATGAGGAATTCTCCGTTTTCAAGCTATTGTCGCTGATGCTTCAGGTGGTCGCTGTTGTTTGCCTGGTCATCAGCTTTTGCTTTTGGTTAAGTCCCAAGGCAGGCAATGAATCTGTCATCATCATGATCGGCTATGCTGTCGCACTGCAGCTTGTTGTGATTGCCTTGCTAATGATGCACTCCAACGATTAGGAAAATCGGGCTTTATATGATGAACTCTAAACGGCTTTTAGTCTGGCTTCCTTCACCACTGGGTGATGCTGTTATGGCAACGCCTGCACTGCGCATGTTTCGCTCACTGTTTCAGGACGCAAAGATAACCTGTTTTGGGCCGGCATTCACACAGCAAATCTTATCCCCCAGCCCGTTTTGTGATAATTGGCTGGTTCTGGAAAAGAGTATTTTTGGAAATTTCCGTACTATTAGGGCGGGTGGCTTCGATACATGTGTACTGCTGAAAAACTCATTCAGTTCGGCATTCGTCACTCGATGCTGTGGAATCACCCGTCGAGTCGGATATGCTCGTGATGGTCGGTCATTTCTTCTGACGGACAAGATCAGCCCGCTACGAATGGAAAATGGACAGTATCAGCCCACCCCAATGATTGATTATTACTTGAATATTGCCAAATATCTGGGAGGAGCCGTTACAACGAAAAAACCGGAGCTTTATACAACGCCGGAAGATATCGAAACAGTCTCCAACAAGTTTGAAAATTTGAAAGCCCAAACGGGGCCTTTAGTAATTCTGGTTCCCGGCGGCGCATTCGGCCCCAGTAAACTCTGGCCCATCGAGCGGTATGCGAAGCTGGCGGACCGATTAGCAGAAACATATAAGGCCAAAGTAATTCTTTCGGTGGCCCCGGTTCAAGAAGAAATTGAAATTGCAAAATCCATTTGTAAACTCACGACTTCCAATCCGATTAATCTGGGACACACATCGTTAAACGGCGGCCAGCTTAAAGCCCTCTACAGTCTGGCAAATCTGGTTATCACCAATGATACCGGTCCGCGACATATTGCGATTGCCTTGGATAGGCCGGTTGTGTCGTTGTTCGGTCCGAATAACTCGCAGTGGACGCAAACCGGACATGACAAAGAGGTTCAAATATTCGGCAAGGCCCCCTGTGTACCATGCGATAAACCGGAATGCAAACAAAATCAACACCTATGTATGGAATCAATCAGTGTTAATGAGGTTTTTGAAGCTGCTGCCGATTTCCTGAAAATATGAAATCAATTTTGAAACGGAATTATACTCTATGATACTATTTGTGCCGTTAATCATTTTCGCTTACTTACTGGGTGCTGTGCCATTTGGTTTTTTGATCGGTAAGGCCCAAGGCAAGGACTTACGGTTAATAGGTTCGGGCAATATCGGCGCCACCAATGCAGGCCGAATGTTAGGAAAAAAATGGGGAGGTGTCTGTTTTTTGCTGGATGTATTGAAAGGATTGATTCCGATGCTTTTGGTGCCGTTTTTAGTTAACGATCATTCTTCCAGTCCAGGTATGCTGCTGTTGTGGCTTCTGGTGGGATGTGCAGCGGTTTTGGGGCATATATTCCCGATTTATTTAGGGTTCAAAGGAGGTAAAGGCGCCGCTACAAGCTTGGGAATTGTGTTAGGGCTTTGGCCTTATTACACATTCTGCGGCATCGCAGCATTTGCTATCTGGGGGATTACTCTCCTGCTGTGGAGATACGTTTCTTTGTCGTCAATCATCGCGGCCGTCAGTTTTCCTGTTTTATTACTTCTTTCTATTCTGCTGATTGATAATGAGGATTGGAGTCTGTTACGGCTTTGGCCATTGGTAATAACAGCTGTATTAATGGCTTTATTGATTGTCGTGCGGCACAGGGACAATATCAAACGATTAATTGAGGGTTCGGAAGAAAAGATCGGGCAGAAATAACAGGACTTTCCAATGTTTTTCTAATGCAATTCTTTGATCGCTTTTTGAAAGTCCTTATAATCGGTAATGGGAGTTTTACAGACGAAATCTTCGCACAGATAAACCGTAACTTTTCCTTTAATCGGTTCGTGGGCTTTGACTATTTCTGAAATCCGGTCCAGTTTATCAGCATTCGTTTCCGGATCCCTGACTAACACAACTGTTCTTGGAAGAAAATGTTTGCGAATATCTTTCAGTATTTGCTGAGTTTGGCCTGACCCGATTTTTCCGGCAATCACAATTTCCGAGCGAGGGCCCAACCACCAATCAGCAGCAGACAGTAACTCTGTTAATGTCGCACCTCGATTTTTCAGGTCTTCCTGAAAGAGCATCACGATCTTCTGGGCATGTGTAAAATACTCTCTTTTCCCTGTCAATTCTGACAAACGAATTAGTTCAGTCGCCGCAACAGAATTTCCACTCGGAACCGCCCCATCATAGTCCGGCCAGGTCCGTACGATCAGGTTTTCTGCATCACTGCCTGTCAGGTAAAATCCACCGGTTTGCTCATCCTCGAACAAAACTATCATCTGGTCCGCTAATCTGACGCCATGCCGTAACCACTTCGGATCGAAGTCAGCCTGATACAGATCGATCAATCCTCGAATCAGATAAGCGTAATCGTCCAGTACCGCATACTGATGGGCTTTCCCGTTGGCGTGATATCGTTTCAGACGTCCGGTTTCATAGAGTTTGGTAATCACAAAATCCGCACTGCGCTGTGCGGCCTGAATATATCGCGGTTCGTCGAAAACCGCGCCACCATAGGCCAATGAAGAGATCATCAAGCCATTCCAACCAGCAATTATTTTCTCGTCCCGATGGGGATGAATCCATGTCTCCCTTTCCCGAAATAATTTTTGTTCGGCGGATTCAAGAATCGCTTCTACACTTTCAGGATCGATGTCAACGTGTTCGGCTACCTCCAGAAGTGGCTTTGAGACATTCAGAATACTGCTGCCTCGTTCAAAATTGCCTGCATCAGTGACCCCGTAATATGCCTTGAAAAGTTTCTCTTCTTTGCGGGAGAGGGCTTTGTCAATCTGTTTCGGTGTCCACACATAAAATACGCCTTCATGTCCTTCACTGTCAGCGTCTTCGGCGCTATAGAACCCCTCTTGTGGTGATGTCATATCACGCAAAATGTAGTCAAAAATCTCTTGGGCTGTTTCTTTGTATTCCGTCTTTTTTGTGATCTGATATGCCTGAATATATGCCCTACTGATGAGGGCCTGGTCATACAGCATTTTTTCAAAGTGCGGTACCAACCATTTCTGATCGACAGAATATCGGTGAAAGCCCCCTCCCAAATGATCGTAAATGCCGCCATCTGCCATTTTTTCAAAAGTGTTTTGAACCATTTCAAGAGCACGTTCATTTTCTGCTCGATGCGAATATACCAGCAAAAAAGAAAGCATCGTCGGTTGTGGGAACTTGGGGGCACTGCCAAAGCCGCCATTTTCAGAATCATAAATTTGCTCAAGATTATCATACGTTTTTTGCAGAACCTTATCGGTGAGTTTTAGCTCGCTTGTCGTGCGCGCTTGTTCCTGTAATAAAGATGTTATATGTTTAGAGGATGCTAACAATTCCTCCCGCCTGTTCTGCCAAGCATCCTGAATAGAAGTCAACAAGGTCTCAAATCCGGGTCTGCCGTACGAATCAATCGGAGGGAAATAGGTTCCTCCGTAAAAGGGTTTGGCGTCCGCCGTTAAAAAAACCGATAATGGCCAGCCGCCGGAGCCGGTGGTTTTTTGGACGAAATCCATATAAACTGCGTCGACTCCGGGCAGTTCCTCCCGATCCACTTTGATGGAAACAAAGTGCTTGTTCAGAATTTTAGCAATCCGTTCATTCTCAAAGCTCTCATGGGCCATCACATGACACCAATGGCAGGTTGAATAACCTATGGACAAAAAGACTGGTTTGCCCTCTTTTTCGGCCTTGGCAAAAGCTTCCTTGCCCCACGGGAACCAATCCACTGGATTATGAGCATGCTGAAGCAGGTAGGGACTTGCTTCTTTTATTAATCGGTTTGTATGTTTAGTCTGAACACTCATAGTGTCGCTCTCTTTCGCTTCCAGATCGTTCCATAGAGCAAGTAAAACAAAAAACAACAGAATGAACGTATTTTTGTGGTTCATTTCCGCACCTGTGTCGATCAAAAATCGCTTCCGAGAGTTTGAGCTTTCCGGATGGATGCATCTGATATTCTCTGAATATCATTCGAATCCCCTTGCAAAGTTGGTTCGACAACAATCGAATAAATGTTTTGAAAACCCATAAATCCCAAAACAAGCTCTATGTATTTTTTCTGCATATCAAAAGCTTCTGCTTCAGTGCCCTCAACATAAGTTCCACCACGGGCATAGACCACCGTAATGGGCTTACCCTTTATTAGCCCTTCATAACCGTTTTCGTTGGCAGTAAATGTGTATCCCGGCTGAATAAGGATATCGATATACTGTTTGAGACGATAGGGAATGCTAAAATTCCACATGGGAAGCGAAAGGACATATTTATCTGCAGCTTTGAAGTGAGTAATGACTCTTTCAACAGCATCCCAGGCCTGACGCTCCTCGGGTGTATGCTCTTCGCCGTGAAGGATTGTGTATTTGGCCTGAACCTTCAAACCGTCAAAACTCGGCAAATCCTCTTCGAAGATATTGAATGTTTCAACTGTATCATTCGGATGTGATTGTCGATAGCTTTCCAAAAATGCGGT
>CALETL010000034.1 GCA_937920485.1 uncultured Phycisphaerae bacterium | reverse complement strand
TTCTAAGGCCGGATTTCACTCAAACAGCAGGGGGCTTTTGTATTCATATTGTTTCTCAAAGTATTTCAGGGCTTCTTTTGGACTGTGGAAAATCTTGTTGGCGGTTTGGGTGATGAACACCGACGGTTCTTTTTTCGGCATCCAAATCACAAAAACTTCTTTGGCGGCTTCATGGGCGTGCTGCAGTTCCCGCTCGACACCGCTGGACAATGCGGGCATGCCGTCGTCCAGTTCGGGTATAAAGCTGACGATCATATCGGCCTGATCGATTAACGCAAAATCGCGAGCATAGATTTGGCTGTTAATATCCGGCTCGATCTGTTTGACCTCTGCGGCGTCCAGCTTAACCTTTTCGCCAAGCACTTCGACTTCAACGGTGTCCTGTCCGGCTTTCTGTGCCTGCTGTGCATAGTAGGGCAGATACGCCTCTTCCAGATCACCGGGGTCAAAGCATGTCAGAATGGTTTTCATTGTGTCACGAAACTCTTTGATAACCGACAGCATCTCCGGCATTCCTGCGACGTGCGTCATCGGAAAGCTCAGGTACGCTTTTTTACGTTTCGGCTCAAACGCCAGTTGATAAAACGTTTCGATGGTGCCTTTTTCAAAGCCGCGGGCCAGAATATGGAAGGGGGCGTTTTCATTGGTTCCCCGCTGCATCATTTGCGTGGCCAGCACTTCCTCCTCGCGCCAAACGATCAGGTCCTTGAGCGTATGGCGAATCTGGTGTTCCCGACCCAGCCGCAAGTGCAGCGGTTCCACGCCGTCGATCATGCAGATAAACAAGTCTGGATTAAGCTGCCGCATCTGGTAAAAGTCAAACGCCGGAAAGAGTCCGTGTCGCCAGCGAAAGGTTGCGTGAGTATTGACGATGACGTGTTTGTGTTCTTTGCTCTTGGCGATGATGTCTTTGATCACGCTGCGGCGAAGTGAATGCAACTGCCGCAGGGAAATATCCAGTATACGTCCGGCGGCAATATCCGGCGACTCGGCATACATCAGATCGCCGACATTGCACAGCAGGATATCCTTATCGCGTTTGCCAGCGTAGTCGCAAACTTTGGCAAGGTACTGCTTCTTGTCGATCCCCACCATGCCTGTGACTACGATGATCATTCGTTTATCCTCGATCAAAGATTTTCCAGCCGTTGCTGTTTGTCGTAGTCCTGCATTCCGGTGATCAGCTCGTCCAGTTCACCCATCATGACTTTATCCAGTGAATACAGCGACAGGTTGATGCGGTGGTCGGTCACACGGTTTTGCGGGAAGTTGTATGTGCGAATGCGCTGGGAACGGTCGCCGGAACCGATCATGCTCTTGCGTGCGGAGGACCGTTCGGCGTTGGCTTTGTTTTGGTAGTATTCGTAAAGGCGGGTTTTCAGGATTCGGTAGGCTTTGGCACGGTTCTTGTGCTGGCTGCGTTCATCCCGCATGCTCACGACAATACCCGTGGGAACGTGTTCGAGCCTGATGGCGCTGGCAACCTTGTTGACGTTCTGCCCGCCGGGGCCGCCGGCACAACTGACGTTTTCGATCATGTCGTCCGGATTGATCTCGATGTCGACCTCTTCCGGTTCCGGCAGCACTGCCACCGTGGCGGCTGATGTATGCACACGCCCCTGCGATTCGGTTTCGGGAACGCGCTGCACGCGATGCCCGCCGCCTTCATAACCCAGTTGTGACCATACGCCGGGGCCTTTGATGTTCAACGTTACTTCACGGATGCCACCCATTTCCGTTCCGGCGAAGTCCATTGTCTCGACTTTCCAGCCCTGTTTGTCCGCATACCGTTTATACATCTCATTCAGGTCACCGGCAAACAGCGATGCTTCATCGCCGCCGGTGCCGGGCCGGATTTCCATAATCACCGAATCGATCGCCGCGTCATCGGCCATGACTAATGTATTCTTGATGTCTTCGAGCAGTTGTTCCTGCTGAGTGGTCAAAGATTCGATCTCTGCGGCAGCTATTTCCTTCATTTCCGGATCGTCGAGCATGGCCCGGGCGTCTTCAAGCTGAGAAGTAATGTCGCGATATTGGCGATACCGGCTGACCAACGGCATGAGCTTGCCCTGCTCTTTGGTCAGTGGGATCAGTTTATTTACATCCTGTGAGATTTCGGGATCGCAAATCTGCTGATTTATCTCGACACACCGGGCATCCAACTCTGCAAGCTTTTTCAATACGGGTGCGTTTGTGTCTGACATACTCGATTCTCCACAGGGATTAGGGCAAAAAAATTACGCTGCCAACGCTTGACCGGTAAGGCCAAGCTCAACAGCGCAATGGTGTAACGAAACAGGTATCTACTGCTTGTCTTTTTTCTGGAACGAATACTTGCTGCCAAATTTCTTATTAAATCGGTCGATGCGCCCGGCGGTATCAACAAACTTCTGCTTGCCCGTAAAGAACGGATGGCACATCGAGCAGATTTCCGCGTGGATCTCTTTGACCGTACTGCGGGTCTCGAAGGTGTTGCCGCAACCGCAGCGAACCTTGACGACATCATATTTTGGATGTATATCTTTTTTCATGTTCTGTTCTCCACTTGTTCTGTCCAATAAGGAAAGCCCAATATTATAAGCGGTGTCTGGGAAAAATCAACCCTTTTTTTGGTTGTTCACAGGATTATATAAATCGATACGGAAATCTTGTATTTTCGGCGTTTTTAGTTCCTTAAATGGGGTTTTGGGATATTTTAGTGCTCCGAAAGTTGTCCAATATGACGCCAAACGTGTCCAAAAGGAACCGCGAATGCACGCGAATGGACGCGAATTATTAACCACGGAATACACGGAATGACACTGAGATAATTATGAATTATAAATGGTGAATTCATTTTTTTAAATGGGTTCGTTTGGGTTCGTTTCATCGGTCCTTTAGTCTCCAGTCTTTGGTTCTTAGTCTTTTTGAAAAAACGGCTTATGCCGTTTTGGTTGAATTTTAAATTTGGTTCGTTTGTTCATTTTTATATCCATCCCGATGTATAGGGATTTCGCTTTGCTCAACACACTGATTTACACAGATTAAAGATAAACCACTGAAGACACGGAATGACATTGAGATAATTATGAATTTTGAATGCTGAATTTTG
>CALETL010000033.1 GCA_937920485.1 uncultured Phycisphaerae bacterium | reverse complement strand
CCTGCGGTAAACAAAAACGAAAATCAACTTGTTCATGTATAAAACTTTTTAGATCGTCTGTTTCTTTTTGTGACACTTTCAAAAGAGAGCCCGTTTGCAGTGGTGCGAACGGGCTTTTTTTTTCTTTGGATTATTCGAACATTGCGATTAAAATGCCCGAATGCTTGAAAAAGGACTCGTGCAAATCTATACCGGTAACGGCAAAGGCAAGACAACGGCGGCATTAGGGTTGGCGCTTCGAGCCGCCGGTCATGGAGCGAAGGTGCTCATTTACCAATTTCTCAAGCCATCCAATCTACCCCTTGGTGAACGGGGCCTCCTGAACGCGCATTGCGAGGGCATTACGATCCGGTGGCTGGATGAGCCATGGGATATGTTTCAGTCCATGAAGGATCAGCAGGAATTGCAGCGTGTTCGTGACTCGATTCACACCGTGATGCAGGAGATGGAAACCGCGGCCCATGAGAAATATTATGATCTGATTGTGCTGGACGAGATCGTCTTTTGTCTGGGTGAGGGATTGGCCAGCATGGACGATATTAAAGAACTCATTGAACACCGGGATCCACGTGTCGAGCTGGTCCTGACCGGTCGGGGGGCAAGCGACGAACTGATTGAACTGGCCGATCTTGTTACAGAAATGCGGCCCGTCAAGCATCCCTACGATAACGGAACAAGTGCCCGTAAGGGGATTGAGTACTGATTATTTTGCCATGCAAGACACCAAGAGCATAGTGTTTTATATATATTGAGTCGGGAATTTTTTGTTTGAATTTTCGAAAAAAAGGGGGTTGACACCAAATGCGCTAAGGCGTACCATACATATTAAAGCTCCTTCTGCCGCCTGTGGTGATAGCCCTGGAAGTCGCACTGACTTCCTCCTCCTTCTGCTCCACGGGCGGTCTTTTTTTGCGCACTTTTCGGATAACTTTTACGAGTTTTTCAGTTTCAGCCCCGGAAATGTTGTGTATTGGATGATAGGGACTCTGAATGACGAGAAATAGCGAGATTTCTACCTCCTTTTGGGGTTTTTCCATTGAAAATGATTTGCTTGCCTTGGAGTGGCATGGTATAAGAATAATCTATTTGTCGTAACAAACAGGAAGGTTCCTCTTTCGGATCTTCAGAACAGCTATTATCAAACACACGGAGAGTTTTATGAAGCGAAAAATGGTAACGATTGATGGAAATACCGCAGTGGCTCATGTGGCCCATGCGACCAATGAGGTGATTGCGATTTACCCGATCACCCCCAGTTCCCCGATGGGCGAAATGTCAGATGCCAAAAGCGCGGCGAATCAGCCAAACCTCTGGGGTACGATACCCTCAGTGACGGAGATGCAGTCTGAAGGCGGAGCCGCCGGTGCTGTTCACGGTGCATTAGCTGCCGGAGCATTAACAACAACTTTTACGGCCTCGCAGGGCCTGTTGCTGATGATCCCGAACATGTATAAGATTGCTGGTGAACTGACGCCGACGGTGTTCCATGTTTCCGCTCGCTCACTGGCCTGCCAGGCGCTGAGCATTTTCGGCGATCATTCCGATGTCATGGCTTGTCGGCAAACCGGATTCGGAATGCTGGCTTCGAATAACGTACAGGAAGTCATGGATCTGGCCCTGATCGCTCAGCAGTCTACGTTGGCATCCCGTGTACCGTTCCTGCATTTCTTCGATGGTTTCCGTACCAGTCACGAGGTGCAGAAGGTCGAAGAGATCACCTATGACGATATGCGTGCGGTGATTGATGATTCACTCGTAGCCGCACACAAAGCACGGGCGCTGAGTCCGGATCATCCGATGATCAGCGGTACCGCCCAGAATCCGGATGTTTACTTCCAAGGTCGCGAGACGGTTAATCAGTTTTATGTGAAAACACCGGACATTATCCAAAAGACCATGGATGCGTTTGCCAAGGTCGTCGGCCGTCAGTACCATCTGTTCGATTATGTTGGTGCTCCGGACGCCGAGAAGGTCATCGTTATGATGTGTTCCGGTGCCGAGACTGCCCATGAAACCGTGGACTATCTTTGCAGCAAGGGTGAAAAGGTAGGCCTGATCAAGGTTCGCCTGTTCCGTCCGTTCAGTGTAGAGCACTTCATTCGTTCTATGCCTAAGAGCGTTAAAAAGATTGCTGTACTGGATCGCACTAAAGAACCCGGCTCCATTGGCGAGCCGCTTTACCTGGACATCCGCACGGCAATCGGTGAAACCATGGCCGATAAGACCGCTCCGTTCAAGGGCTATCCGGTCTGTGTTGGCGGCCGCTACGGTCTGGGTTCCAAAGAATTCTCGCCGGCGATGGTCAAGGCCGTCTTTGACAACCTCGACCGCGAAGAGCCGAAAAATCACTTCACCGTCGGCATTAACGACGATGTCTGCAAGACCAGCTTGACCGTCGATGAAACATTCGATGTGCCCACCAAGAGCTTTACCGCGATGTTCTACGGTCTCGGCTCGGACGGCACGGTTGGCGCCAATAAGAACAGCATCAAGATCATCGGCTCTGAAACCGACAATTACGCTCAGGGCTACTTTGTGTATGACTCCAAAAAAGCCGGGGCCATGACAGTCTCTCACTTGCGTTTCGGGCCCGATCAGATCCGTGCTCCGTACCTGGTCAAGAAGGCCGACTTCCTGGCCTGTCACAATCCCAGCTTTGTCGAAAAATATGACATGCTCGGTCACGTCAAGCCCGGCGGCACTTTCCTGCTGACCAGCCTGCACAGCCCTGAAGATGTCTGGGAAACGCTGCCGCTGGAAGTCCAGCAGACGATCATCAAGAAGAAATTGAACTTCTATGTGATTGACGCGATTAAGATCGCCGAGGACCTCGGCCTTGGCAGCCGCATCAACGTGATCATGCAGACGGCGTTCTTTAAGATCAGCGGTGTGATTGATTCCGATACAGCAGTTGCAGCGATTAAGACAGCTATTAAGAAATCCTACGGCAGCAAGGGCGACAAGATCGTTAATATGAACAATGACGCCGTGGATGCCGCACTGAATAAAATTTATCAGGTCCAGATGCCCGATCAGGCCACCAGCACGATGCATATGCACAAGATGGTGCCCGATGATGCTCCTGACTTTGTCAAGGAAGTTACCGGTGAGATTATGGCTGGTCGCGGCGATGATCTGCCGGTTAGCAAGATGCCATGCGATGGAAAATTCCCGACGGCAACGACACGATACGAAAAACGAAATATCGCTGTTCATATTCCCGCATGGGAGCCGGATGTGTGTATCCAGTGCGGCCAGTGTTCGCTGGTATGCCCGCATGCGTCGATTCGTATCAAGGCCTACGAAGCAGATCAACTGAGTAGCGCACCGGCAACCTTCAAAAGCGCCGAAGCCAAAGGCAAGGACTTCGCGGGCATGAAGTTCACCGTTCAAGTGGCTCCGGAAGACTGTACTGGCTGTATGGCTTGCGTGGTTAACTGCCCGGGCAAAGATAAAAATAATCCCGACCGCAAGGCAATTAACATGGCTCTGCAGGAGCCGTTGCGGGATGCCGAAGCAGAGAACTTCGACTATTTCCTGTCGATTCCGGATACCGATCCGAGCAAGTTCAAACCGGCCAGCATCAAGGGCAGCCAGTTTATCCCGCCGTTGTTTGAGTTCAGCGGGGCGTGTGCCGGTTGTGGAGAGACAGCCAGTGTCAAACTTATCAGTCAGTTATTTGGCGACCGGATGTACATTGCTAACGCAACGGGTTGTTCTTCGATTTATGGCGGTAACCTGCCGACCACTCCATATGCCCAGCGGCCTGACGGTCGCGGCCCGACCTGGTCCAATAGCTTGTTTGAAGACAACGCTGAATTTGGCATGGGAATGCGTCTGGCGGTTAACAAGTTCAATGCGTTTGCACTGGATATGCTGGACAAAGCTGTCGAAGGTGGTTGCGTCGATAAGGCACTGGCCGAAGAGATCAAAAACGCTGACCAGACCACGCAGCAAGGCATTGAAGATCAACGAGCCCGTGTTGAAAAAGTCAAGGCAACATGCAACAGCAAATCGAAATGCGATGCCTGCGACCAGCTTCTGACAGTGGCCGACTATCTCGTCAAGAAGAGCGTTTGGGTTGTCGGTGGTGACGGTTGGGCCTATGATATCGGTTACGGCGGGCTGGACCACGTACTGGCCAGCGGCGAAAATATCAACGTTCTTGTGTTGGATACAGAAGTCTACTCTAACACCGGCGGGCAGATGTCCAAGTCCACACCGCGTGCAGCTGTTGCTCAGTTCGCAGCGGCCGGTAAGAAAATGCCGAAAAAAGACATGGGTCTTATCGCAATGAGCTACGGTGGTATTTATGTCGCATCGATTGCCATCGGTGCCAATCCGAACCAAGCGGTTAAGGCACTCGCTGAGGCAGAGAGCTATGACGGTCCATCACTGATTCTGTCGTACACACACTGTATTGCTCATGGGATTAACATGGCGACAGGTTTAGATGAGCAGAAAAAGGCGGTTGCCTGCGGTCACTGGCCGCTGTACCGTTTTGATCCACGATTGACGGAACAGGGCAAGAATCCGCTGCAAATGGATTCCAAGGCTCCGACACTTGATTTTGCTGAGTTTGCTTATGGCCAGAACCGGTTCCGTTCGCTGACTAAGTCCAAACCGGAAATTGCTGAAAAGTTGATCGAACTGGCTAAGAAAGATACGGCCAGGAAGCAAACATTGCTGAATCAACTGGCGAATCTGGAATGTGAATGCTAAAAAATATTTTGTAGAATTCAACTCGGCCCTGTGATGTTCTCAGGGTCGAGTTTTCGCTAGTTATTAAAAAGGCTTTTATTAATACTGAAAACGGGGAATAAGATGAAACATTCGATAATTCTTTCAATTGCTTTGTTGGCTGTTTTGAACATACTGCTCATTGGCTGTGATGGTCAGACTCGCAAGGAAGATCGAGATGAGGTAGTATCTGTTAAGGTCACTATCGATGCGGATTGCATTGTTCATTACTTTAAATCGAATGCTTCAGCTTACATTACCCGGCAGCGGCACGGATACAATCCCGGGGCCGGATTTTTTCAGGCTGCCTCGATGGAACCGACCGGAAAGATTCAATGCTCTTTGAAGCAGGATATCTTCGACTCAACAGGTCAGAAACAAGTGGCCTTATCGGACCTCCCCGAATCATTCTTGAACAAAAATCTGGCAACCGTTCTTTTTTATAGTTTTTGCGCCGGCGGCAATCTTTTGGAAACAGGGTCCATGATGACAGGTGATAATATTAAAATCGAAGGCCAGTGGTATAAATCTTTGAAGCCCGCATGGCCCAATGATGTGGAGGTTACACTTCTTCAGTCTTTAGACTCGAGTCGAATCGAATTGGTACAATTGGACGATTCTCAAGACGGTTTAATGTGGCTGGCGAGATGTTATAACGACCGCTACAGTAGGGAGTTAGAAGAAAGAGTCCCAAGGACGGTCGACGTTTTTGATGTTCGTGACGGGATTGCATCGAAAGAACTGATGATTCGATTTGATTACAAAGATATCCGAAAAACTGCATCGCCTGATGAGCCCAATTAGTCATTTTGGACGATAATATTTTTCCATTTTTTATGAACATCTGATG
The DNA here is from genome assembly GCA_937920485.1 of uncultured Phycisphaerae bacterium. Lineage (GTDB taxonomy): Bacteria > Planctomycetota > Phycisphaerae > Sedimentisphaerales > Anaerohalosphaeraceae > 4572-13. The sequence goes on along the minus strand of CALETL010000033.1, from coordinate 2,177 downwards.
TGAAATATCAGTATAGTCAAGGTCCTTCTCCGGTACAACTTACCGCAACGTATAGCATTTGGGTGATGAGTAAGTCTTTTTAGGATTCCATGGACGTCTTTTTCTTGTAATTTTATTGGTTTTGGTGCTTTATCGCCGAAATTATTGATAAAGAGGCACTTGAAACTGACCGAATAAAGAATGAATTTCCGTTTTGTTTGAGCGGATGTTCCGCCGGATATCCGGACGATGAAGACTTTGTTTTGACGGAATTAGAAACCATGATGAAAACAAGACTTTTTTGGATAGCCGCGGCCTGTCTGTTTGTCGGGTTTAGCGGATGCTACAGTGACGTACTGGATCCGACCCAATTAGGTCGCTTTGAGCCGACTCCGACGGTTAATGTTATTTTGAATACCCTGGGTGTGGCTGATGAATACTCTCCGACCTATGAAGGCGCCGAAGAACCCCGTCCCGAAGATCTGCTGTCTTATGAACCGGATTATGTGTTCAGTGCAGGCGATATGGTTCGGATTTCAATTTTTGAGTTGTATAACGAAGGTCAGGATTATCTGAACCAGTTTGTCGTTACTGAGTCCGGCCGCGTTTCGATTCCGGATGTCGGCATTGTGATGGCTGAAGGGTTGACTGAGGCGGAACTTGAGCGTGAGATCGTTAGTATTCTATCGCCGAATATCCTTAAGAATCCATCTGTTACCGTGACACTAGTAAACTCGGAACGCCGAGTGTTTTCGATTATCGGTCAGGGTGTGTCGCGATCATCGCGATTTGAAATGCCCCGTTATCCGCTTCGTTTGATAGATGCGATTGCATTAGCGGGTGGAATTGGGGACTTTAACGTAGGGTATATTTATGTGTCCCGTGACGTAAAGCCCGGTGACTTTGAAGCTGTTGATATGCAGCAGGGTTTTGAACCGTCTGAGCCAAAACGAAAGAACGTTGAAGATGAAATGCTTGAGATGATTACCCCAAGCATTGATCTCTATAGAAATGATGTTCTCCTTACTTCTGCTGAAATGGCGACTCGTAACGAACTCGAATCGTTGGCTGCAGATGAAGGGATCGATCCGTTAGATGAATTGCCGGATGAACGGGATAGTACAAAATCACTTCAGCCCCAACAGCCGGCTTCGCGCATTGAGTGGGTTTTTGAAGATGGGAAATGGAAAGCTGTTGAAGTTGGAACACAAACAACGGAACCGTCAGGTTTACAGCCGGAGTTTTTAAGACCCGATCAATTCGGTACTGACGGAGCACGGCCGGAACCACAAATTCCATCAGACTTTGGTTTAGCTGATATTGGTGAAGGCAGTTCTGTTACACGAGTCATCAAAATACCGGTCGATAGATTGCTGGCGGGTGTTCCGCGTTATAATATTGTTATCCAGCCGGCGGACAGAATCACGGTCCCGCGTGACATCGTGGGTGAATTTTGGGTAACGGGCAATGTCAATGCTCCTAATGCCTATTCGATCACAGGCCGCCCCATTACATTAAAGCAGGCCATTGCGACTGCCGGCGGTTTAAATGCGATTGCGTGGCCGCAAAAAGTTGAAGTGGTGCGTCGAATCGGTAAAAATGAAGCCGGACTGATGCAGGAGGAGATCGTGCTGGTTGACCTGGAAAAAATCGCCAAGGGCATTCAGCCGGACTTTTTCATCAAGCCGTATGATTATATCAATGTCGGCACTCACGGAATCAGTCGCTGGCTGGCTGTTTTGCGAAATGCCTTCCGTGCGACCTACGGGTTTGGGCTTGTTTATGACCGCAACTTTGCGGATTCCGACTGGGATCCGTTTGGGAGTTATATTTATTAATTTGTTATCATTCGTATGAATCAGAACCATTCGAACGAAACTGTTCAAGCCGCTAAGGTGTCAGCCCCCGAAACAAGTTGGCTGGACCTTGGCGTTCATGCGTATGTCAGGATGGCTGTTATCGGCATTCTGATTTGGTGGATTTTTCGTGAAGAGGTTAATGGAGTCGTTCGGCAGTGGGCCAATCCAAGCTGGTCACACGGTATTCTAATCCCCTTCTTCAGTTTGTATTTCCTCAACCAGAAAAAAGATGAAATTCTGTCCATTAAGAACCCCCGCCCAAGTTGGTTGGTGGGTTTGCCTCTGGTTCTATTTTTTCTGGCTTTTGTATCCGGTTAATGTGGTGATGCTCAAATTTAT
>CALETL010000032.1 GCA_937920485.1 uncultured Phycisphaerae bacterium | reverse complement strand
GGATGTTCGGTCAGTCCCAATCGCATTACCGGCGGCAACGCAACAAATATCGTCCCGGACAATTGCTCACTTGAACTCGACATTCGCACTCTGCCGGGACAGGATCATGCGGCTATTATTGAAAGTCTGCAAGCGGTTTGTGACGATATCCGCAAAAGCGACCCGAACTTCAAAACTGAGATTTCCATCATACGCGCGGTTGACGCAATGGAAACGCCTGCCGACTCGCCGTTCGTAAAAGCCGTCTGTCAGGCCACAGACATACCAGAAACTCAGACTGCCGGCTTCACCACCGACGGCCCCCATTTTGAGAAGCTAAACACCCCGATCCTTATTCTCGGCCCCGGCGACGGCACACTCTGCCACAAACCCGATGAATATATCGAAATCGGAGCAATGGAAACAGCAAAGCAAATGTACAAAAATATTATTTGTAGTGTTCTGTGAGAATTTTTTACTCTAATAAGCATAAAAGGAGTGCATGAACATGGAAAAACCAACATGGCGTGAACGAATTCATTATTGGTTTGACAATTTCATCACGCGCGGTGGAATTCGCATTTTTTCATTGCTTGTGGTGCTGTTTATTATCCTTTTTGTTGTCATTACAGGGATTCGTCTTGTCATGGACGTTTTCGGCGCCGAGTCTCAATGGGAAGGCGGTATCGGTCGGGAGTTCTATATTGCATTTTTGGAAATGACTGATCCCGGAAATATGGCTCAGGATATTCAGTCCTCGCTGTTAATGAAGATACCGGGAATCATTGCCGGGATTGTCGGAATTGTCATGCTTTCGGTCTTGATTGCTTTTATTACTACCGCCCTGATCGAACGAATGGAGGCCCTGCGAAAAGGCCATTCACGCGTTATCGAAGAGGACCACACGTTGATTCTTGGTTGGGATCCCCAGCGGGTCGTCGAAATCATCAGGGAATTGATTATCGCAAACGAGAGTGAATCGGATCCATCCGTAGTCATTTTAGCGGATGTTCCCAAAGTGCAGATGGATGATCATCTGAATTTGGTCCTGCCGGACACGGAAAATACCCGAGTCATCACTCGCAGCGGATCGGTTTCCTCTCTGACAAACCTATACGTTGCATCGGTAGAAACCTGCAAATCCGTTATCGTGCTTGCCTCAGCCAGAGAGGAGGCCTGCCTTGAAGAGAAAAACCTCAGCGATGCACAGACGATAAAAGCCGTATTGGCATTATCTTCGGCCTGCAATGTCGAGCAGAAACAATTGAACATTGTCGCTGAAATATTCAATCAGCATCACTACGAAATCCTGCAGTCCAATTGCCCCCACCGAATTGAAGTCGTCAATGCCAATGAAATCCTCGCAAAAATTATGGTTCAAACAAGCCGTTCGGTCGGACTTTCGGTTGTTTATTCAGAAATTCTCTCATTCGATGGGTGTGAAATGTATTTTTATGGTGCCGATTGGAACGGAGTTTCCTTTGGAAAGGCCCAATTCCACTTCCCCGACGGCGTTCCCTTGGGAATTCGTAAAGCCGGTGGAGAGATTTTGATCAATCCTCCTGTTGACCAGATCCTGAAGCCCGATGATGAAGTTCTGATTCTGGCTCAGGATGATTCAACGATCAATTTCCAGTCGTCTCCTGTGGCTGTCCCGAATGATTTGCCTCTTAAATCAGACCGTCTGGAGCAGGTTGTGGAAAATGAACTCATCATCGGATGGAACCGCAAGGGAGCAACTATCGTTCGGGAATACGCCGAGTATGTGCAGGATGGTTCCACAATCGACATTATTATAAAAAATCCATCGAATTCAGTGATCCATGAGATTCAACAGCTACAGGATGAATTAGAGGGTCTAACTGTACAACTGATCAATAAAGACCCTTTGCAATCGCAGACCTTGATCGAGGTCCAACCCGGTAAACGAGACAACATCATTATTCTTAGCGGGGGCGAGCATAAAGATCCTGAAAAAACAGATGCTCAAACAATTTTAATCCTCTTGTTGCTCAGACGAATTTTTCAGGATCATCCGAACGAAACGGTTCGAACACGCTTAATTACTGAAGTAATGGATTCAGCAAATCGCGGCCTGATCGCACAAGTCGGAGTCAAAGATTTCATTATCAGTAATCAGTTTATCAGCATGCTTCTGGCTCAGATGAGCGAAGAACTGGATATCAAAATGGTTTATGATCAGCTTTTTGAAGAAGATGGTTCGGAGATTTATCTAAAACCGGCATCTCTCTATTTCGAATCCATCCCCGAAAAGATAACCTTCGCCGATTGCATGGCAATTGCCCAAAAAAGAAATGAAATCTGTATCGGCATCAAAATTAAAGACAAGGAACAGGATGAATCTTATAATTTCGGAGTGCGCCTTGTCCCGGAAAAGAATACGTCTTGCTCACTTCAGCCCCAAGACTGCCTGATAGTCGTAGCCGAAGATGAATCATAAAAATTATGTAGAATTTTTCATAAGCACAGTCACCCTTTTTCAAGGCACAAAAAAAGCCGTATCCAATTTGAATACGGCTTGGAAAATGTTTATTTCAAGCAATCGTCTTAGTGGCCCGACTCCCATAGCATCAGGCCCGACTCATACGGTTCAACCAAATCCTGATGCCGCGGCATAATCCGCAACGCATAGCCATGACGGCCCGAAATTCTGCACGGAATCGTCCCGGTGAATGCTGCGACCCGCTGAGGATCTAAACTTTCCTGATCATAGGTCATCTCGGCGATCTGGCCATCCTTGATACGTCCGGAAGAATCCACGTGACCAAAATATATCTGAACAGCTACGTCCGAGGGCTCAAGCCGACCCAAATGGACATGTGCCATCACCTGGACCTGTGAACCAACTGCCAATTCCTCCTGCTGATCACTGAATTCCGTAAATGTTTCCCCGTCGAGCATCCGTGTTTGGACATCTCGAATCTCCAGATCGGACCAACCCTGACGTACTTTTGCTTTCCACTCAGACAGAGCTTTAACACGTTCCATGTCGTTGGCAGTCAACTCTTCCCACTTCATGTCGGCGGGATGATAAAACTTGCGCGTGTACTCGGCAACCATGCGGCTGGTATTGAACCGCGGAGCACACCATTTGATCGTATTTTTCATGCGACGAATCCACCGCCGCGGCAGACGATCATTGCTCCGATTAAAGAACAACGGCACAACCTCCTGCTCAAGCAGGTTGTAAATCGCCTGGCCCTCGACCTGATCCTGATAGGATAGATCGTCATATTCCTCTCCGGCCCCGATGATCCAGCCGCCGTCCGGGATATACCCTTCACACCACCACCCATCAAGCGTACTCATGTTCAGCACACCATTGAGCGCGGCTTTCATGCCACTGGTTCCGCTGGCTTCCATCGGACGCCGTGGGTTATTCAACCAGACATCTACGCCCTGCACCATATAGCGTGCAATATCCATGTCATAATCTTCGAGGAAGATCAGACGACGCCGTATTTCCGGATGCTCAGAAGCAAAATGCACAAGCTGGCGTATCAGTTCCTTGCCAGCCGTATCCCGAGGATGCGCCTTGCCTGCAAAAATAAACTGCACCGGCATATCCGTTTGCGTCAACAGTTTGATCAGACGCTGCGGATCCTGAAGCAGCAAATTTCCGCGTTTATATGTCGCGAACCGCCGTGCGAAACCGATGGTCAGTGCCTCGGGGTCCAGTACCTCTTCAGCCCAGCTCAACTCTGTATGGAAAGCGCCTCGCCGCTGAAGTTGCCGTTTGAGCCGTTTTCGGGCAAACCCGACCATCCGCTCTTTGCCACGCTGATGAATACGCCACATTTCTTCATCCGGAACCTGATCCAGGTTGTGCCAGATGGATTTATCCACGGCCTCGTCTGACCAACGTGAGCCCAGATATCGTTCGTAGAGTGAGTTCAGTTCGGCGCTGAGCCATGTTCTGGCATGAACACCATTGGTAACCGCATTGATCGGAACTTCAGCAATCGGCAACTCCGGCCACAGACCGGACCATATCTTCCGGGACACTTCACCGTGAAGTTGGCTAACACCATTCCGGTGAGCACTCATCTTTAATGCCAAAACCGGCATTTTAAAGCTTTCGTGGTCATCCGACGGATGAACCCGGCCCAATTCAAGGAACTGCTCACGGTTAATGCCGAGCGAGCCGTAATAATGGCTGAAGTATTTATCGATCATCTCAACGGGAAACTCATCGTTACCCGCAGCGACCGGCGTATGAACGGTAAAGACGTTGCTGGCTTTAGCTGTTTCAAATGCCTCATCAAATGTCATATTATATTTGCTTCTGAGCTTGCGTACACGCTCGATTGCCATGAACGCCGCATGGCCTTCATTCATATGGCAGACCGTCGGCTCCATATCCAAAGCAAACAGAGTTTTGAGCCCACCAATGCCCAGTACGATCTCCTGACAGATACGCATCTCAGAATCACCACCATAAAGGGTCTGCGTAATCGTGCGGTCATGATGCGAATTCGACGGCAGATTTGTATCCAGCAGATATAGCGGAATCCGTCCAATATTTGCTTTCCATATCTGAACCTGTACCGTCCGGTCCGGAAATTGGATATTAATCGTTAATGCATTGCCGTTTTTTTTCTGAACCCGTTCAAGCGGCATATTATGAAAATCGTTTTCAATATAGTGTTCCTGCTGCCAACCGTCGGTGTTGAGATACTGACGGAAAAACCCTTTCTGATACATCAGGCCCATCGCGACCAGAGGAATGCCCAAGTCCGAGGCGCTCTTAAGATGGTCGCCGGCCAACATCCCTAATCCGCCGGAATAGATCGGCACGGATTCATGGATGCCAAATTCCGCACTGAAATAAGCAATGACCGGCGTATGTCCTTCTCGAGCATAAATCTTGTTGAACCATGAAGGCGATTTAATCGTTTGTTCAAGCTTTTGCCGCGCTTCCTTAAGCTGAAAAATAAACCCCTCGTTCCTTGCCAGATCCTCCAAACGGGCCTGGGACACCAGCCCCAGCATCTTGACGGGATTGTGGGCACATTGCTTCCACAGGTCATAATCGATCCGTCGGAATATTTCGGTAATGTCATAATGCCATGACCAGTAAAGGTTGTTGGCAATCACCTGCAAGTCCTCCAGGGCCGCCGGCAGTGAGGGTTTTACAGTAAAAGTACGTACAGTCTGCATCTGTAGCTTGTCTTTACCAGGTGCTCTCAGCGTCGATTCCATGTCTTTTTCCTTATGCATGCTCTATCTCTGTTTTTATAGTGGTATTGTGTGTTTTTGTTCGGCTCATAACACCCTTACCTTAATAAAAAAACGCCTGAACAGGGGTGATTAACGGCAAAAAAAGATGTTATCGGCCGAAAAGCGAAACAGAGAATTTTAAGTCCAATAATATTCGTATAAAACTTTTGAATACTCCACAAAAATGAAACTGCATCATTCATCACAGGTTTGAATATATTCTTAGGATTTGCTGACTTCTCTTAACAATGCCTTAAATTCATTGATCAATTGGTGTGTTATTTCGCCGCATTGTCCACTACCGATCCGGACACCATCAAATTGCGTAACCGGCACAATATCTTTCGTCGTAACCGCAATGAACAACTCGTCACACCCAACCGCCTGAGCCGGTGTCATCGCTTTTTCAATGACAGACAACCCCGCCTTTTCCGAAATACGTATCACCATCGCGCGAGTAATGGAAGATAAAATATCGTGTCCCAGCGGACGGGTAATAACTGCTTTTTCCGTTCGGTCCACCGCAAAGAATGCCGAACTGGCGCCTTCGGTTATTGTTCCGTCATCGTCAACAAGAATTGCCTCGCTGGCTCCTTTTTTTCCCGCCTCGATGCGGGCAAGAACATTGGCTAACAGGTTGAGGGATTTAATGTCACAGCGTTTCCATCGCCAGTCCGGATGGGTACTGACAGCAATGCCCTTTTGCTTGGTTTCGGGGCAATCTTCAAGTTCACTAACGATCACCAGGAAATTGGGCGTTATGTCCTGACCGGGAAGATGTTCCCGGCTTTGGCAACCGCGTGTTATGTGGAAATAGACCCTTGCATTTACATAGCCAGAATGCTCGAAAGCTGACAGGACTTTTTGCCTGACGTCCTCAATATCTATACCCAAAATCTGAATTTCACGCAGACTTCGCTCAAAGCGGGCCAAATGCTCGTCCAGTGCAAACAGATGCCCATCGTAACTGCGAATCACCTCATAGACCCCATCCCCAAAGTATAAACCACGATCCAAATACGACCTGTCCAACTCACTGATCGGCAGCATCCGGTCATCTATCATTGCAACATCCATATCGCCATCTCCATATAAATCCAATTATTGATGCAATCATAGCGGGCTTGCCGCATCGTTGCAAGAGGGTATATACAGAATTTCACTGTTGGACGCTATCCGTCAAGATACTTGTAAGTGCTTTTAGACAAAAAGGTTAAAAAATATTCGCCAAACCACAAAAAACGCTTTACAAAACCGGTAATAGTCCGTAGAATGCCGTGTTCTAATTTTTGGCAATAAACGAAGCTTAATAAACTCTCAGGAGTCATAAATGTACGCAGTAATTGAACAAGGTGGTAAACAGTATAAAGTGTCACAGGGTGATGTGATCAATATCGAACTGACCGAGGTTGCGGCTGATGCCAAGACCATCGAACTGGATAAAGTACTTTTTGTTTCGGACGGTAAAAAAGTTCAGGTGGGAACTCCCTATCTGGATGGTGCCAAGGTTGTTGCCAGCTTCAAGGTAAGCGCCGAGGACGCTGTGGTCAGCGGCCCCAAACTGCACCCGACACACCTTCGTCGACGCAAGAACAGCAGCACACGTACCGGACATCGGCAGAAATACCTGCAGGTGATCGTTGACAGCATCGAAGCGTAAAACGCTTACGCAGAAAAACAGAATATCACAACCCCGACGAGTTTCTCGTCGGGGTTTTTTATTGTAATGACTTCAAAACCGGATTTACAGTCCGGACCAGCCGGAATCTGAATCTGCCCAAAGTTTATCTTGAGAATCCGGCCCCACACCGCCGGCCGGATACGAATCGATTGTCTTATGCTGAGCCCATGACTCCAATACCGGCATCAATATCTCCCATGAAGCCAAAATGCTATCATGGCGAGTAAATAATGTTTGATCACCCAACATACAATCTAACAATAACCGCTGATAGGCTTCCGGCATCTTAATACCAAAGACCTCTTGATAATCAACCGCCATTTCCAGTGTACTCATACAGATCTTCGATCCGGGGCGTTTGGCTTGTAAACTCAGATACATCCCCTCCTGCGGCTGGATCTGAAACCGCAGCACATTCGGCGGCAGATCATCCAGTCCT
>CALETL010000031.1 GCA_937920485.1 uncultured Phycisphaerae bacterium | reverse complement strand
ACGACGGACCAGCACAGCCAAGTCCAGCTTTATCGTGAAGGGCCGAACGATAAACTCTTTACGTTTTTGCAGGTTAACAACTTCTCCCGTGATGTTGTCATCGGAAAAGAACCCGAATCCGCTCCGGAACTTGGCTATCTTTCGGGTCAGAAGATGTCAAAACTGTTGAACAGCGAAAAGCTGGCTACCGAATACGCATTACTGCATGACAAGCGACCCTGTCTGACAGTGTTGTTTGATGATATCAGCCCCTCGACGATCGGGCAGTTTATTTATCTTTTTGAAGTGACCACTTCTATTGCGGGCCTGTTGTTTAATATTAATGCCTATGACCAACCAGCGGTTGAACTCGGCAAGGAAGCAACGTTTTCCCTGATGGGACGGGATGGCTTTGAAGAACTGGCGTCAAAGATCAAGCCCATTTCAGAGATTGACACAGAATATCTGATTTAGCGGATGTAAAAATATACTTTTAGGAAGCGAGGAAGTTTATGGATTACGCAGTCATTATGGCAGGTGGAACAGGAAAGCGGCTGTGGCCACTAAGCAGGCAGAAACGTCCTAAACAGGTGCTGAAACTGTTGGATGGTCAAACGCTTTTACGTAACTGTTTCGAGCGTTTGGAAGGGATCTTTGATCTGCGGAACATTCTGGTGCTGACCAATGCTAATTATGTCGATCTGGTCAGAGAAAACCTAACTGAACTTCCCGAAGAGAATGTGATTGCTGAACCCGCGGTCAGAGATACGGCCAGTGCGATTGGTCTGGCCGCAACCATCCTTCACAAGTACGATACCAATGCAAACATGGCGGTTGTTACGGCGGATCAGGTTCTGGAGCCAAAAGAAAAATTCCAGGAAGCCATGCGAACGGCATTGTCTTTTGTGAATGAAAATCCGGATGCTTTGGTGACATTTGGCATTCAACCCACATTTGCCAGTACCCAGCTTGGATATATTCAGTTTGGCAAAGCAGTTCCCTGCGGTGCGTCACCCGATGCGGTTCATTATATCGAGGCGTTCAAAGAAAAACCCGATCTGCAGGCGGCCAAGAAATATTTGGAGCAAGGCAATTTTGCCTGGAACTCCGGCATGTTTGTTTGGCGTTGTGAAACGATTCTTAAACAGCTGACCAATTTCCTTCCCGAAGCCGTTGAACCGTTACGTAATATTCAGGCGGATTGGGGAGGCGTGGATCAGCAGCAAACCCTTTTGGAGTGGTTTCCAAAGCTCCCAAAGATCAGTATCGATTATGCGGTCATGGAACGGTCAGACAATGTATATGGGATTTCGCTGGACTGTCGATGGCTCGATATGGGGTCATTTGCCTCATTAGTGGACATTATCGAATCCGACCCGAACAACAACTGTGTTGTTTCCGGCCACAGCGAACTGCTCGACTGCAAGAACAACATTGTTATTACAGAAGAGAAAAACCACATGATCGCCTTAATCGGCGTGGAAAATATGATCGTTGCTCACACCAAAGATGCGACGCTTGTCTGTTCCAAAGATCATGCGAACCGTCTCAAGGAGTTGCTGGAGAATATACAAAAACATAAAGACGGAAATTTTTTATAAACAGTCCGATGAGTGCATTTACAGAGGAACTTCAGTGCGATATCTTGCCATCGATCACGGCCAAAAACGCACCGGATTAGCCATATCCGATGCTTCTGAAACAATTGTATCACCTCACGCGGTCATTGAAACGACGAGTCAGCAGGAATTAGTGCGGCGTATTATAGAAGTGATCGATGCGGAAAAGATTGAGGCGGTTGTTATTGGCTTGCCGTATAATATGGACGATACCGAAGGACCCAGGGCAAAAAAGGTGCGTCAGTTTGGTTCAATTCTGGAAGCGCAAACGGATTGCCCCGTTTTCCTGCATGATGAGAGATTGAGCAGTTTTGAGGCCGAATATTTATCAGAAGGTCTCGATCTGACCCGTAAAAAAAAGAAAAAACGTCTTGACGCTATTGCCGCCGCGGCGATCCTCCGTTCTTTCATTGAACAAAAAAGACCATAGTGGATATATTTTGTCACAACTGTAACCTTATTAAATACAAAGGGTTAAAAGAGAATCCTTTTGCCTTGAAATTTTTTGCTCGAAATTCCCATTTATCTCGTATATAAACATAAGTAGATAACAATAATATATTCGTTTTCTGGAGGGCCATATGGAGACTGAGAGTAAACGAAGATCACAAATCGTAACGGCTGCAGACCCAGAGGCGCTTGCTGATCTGACATTAAAGTACTTTGTCAATTATGCTAAAAAAGCGATCGAAGAACGGGGCGTATTCTATGTAGCGATATCCGGAGGAAGCACACCTGTTCGATTTTATGAACGGCTTTCGAATGCGTCCGTCCGTTCTAAGGTTCAGTGGGATAAGGTTCATGTTTTCTGGGTTGATGAACGGTGCGTGCCGCCAAGTTCTGAAGCCAGCAATTTCGGCCTCGCAACGCATACGTTTCTTCTGGATGTCCCGATACCGGGAGAAAATATCCATCGGGTGACGGGAGAATCACAAAATTATGCGGATGCAGTTTCGGAATACGAACAGGTCATACGTTCTGTTTTTATGATTACTGAAGGGCAGCTTCCCGTATTTGATTTAATTATTCTTGGAATGGGTCCGGATGGTCATATTGGATCGGTTCTGCCCAATACATACGCGCTATTTGATACGGATGATCTGGTGA
>CALETL010000030.1 GCA_937920485.1 uncultured Phycisphaerae bacterium | reverse complement strand
TCATAACGTTCCAGAATGTCTTTACAAGCCCGGTAAAAGGCCTGACCGGCAAAAGTAAGCTCAAACGGGCGTTTTTTGCGGTTAATTAGCTGGACCTTGTGGGCTATTTCCAGCTGAGCCAGCTGCTGGGAGACTGCCGATTGGCTGATGCTGTGCAATTCGGCTGTACGTGAGAAGTTCTTTAACTCCACCAGGTCACAAAAGATTTTTGCGCTTTCCAGGTTCATAGTCGTTATTAAGGGTACTGATATTAACTATCTCGAATTATTATTGGCATAACAGTACAATTAATTCTATTATAAGAAACATTGATGGAATGTAAAGATATTCTTTTGATATTAAGAAGACCAAAAACCTTAATTATGAAAGGGAAACAATGGCTACTCAATTTGTAGAAAGCATTATGGAACAGGTTGTCGCTCGCAATCCGGTGGAAAAAGAATTTCACCAGGCGGTTCAGGAAGTGGCGGAATCCGTCCAGGATGTCATCGATAAGAATCCGCAGTATGCGAAGGCAAAAATTTTAGAACGCCTTGTTGAGCCGGAACGGCAGATTATGTTTCGGGTTCCATGGGTTGATGACAAGGGAAATGTTCAGGTCAACCGTGGTTTTCGTGTAGAATTCAGCAGCGCAATCGGGCCCTATAAGGGCGGGCTTCGTTTTCACCCGTCGGTCTATCTGGGCATCATCAAGTTTCTCGGCTTTGAGCAGATTTTCAAGAATGCCTTAACCACCACGCCGATCGGCGGCGGCAAGGGCGGCAGCGATTTCGACCCGAAGGGCAAGAGCGATACTGAAGTGATGAGTTTCTGCCAGAGCTTCATGAGCGAATTGTTCCGGCACATTGGTCCGGATACAGATGTTCCGGCTGGTGATATCGGAGTCGGTGGACGCGAAATCGGGTTTATGTTTGGCCAGTACAAAAAACTGACAAATACTTTTGCCGGAATTTTGACAGGCAAGGGACTGGATTGGGGTGGTTCTCTGGTGCGTACCGAAGCGACCGGATACGGCTTGGTTTATTTTGTTACACGGATGCTGCAGGATCTCGGCACCGATTGGAAGGGCAAGACAGTTGTCAGTTCCGGTAGCGGAAATGTAGCCATCTACGCCACACAAAAGGCGCAGGAATTGGGCGCTAATGTGGTTGCGCTGTCTGACAGTGGCGGCTATATTGTTGATCCGGACGGGATTAAGCTGGACACCGTCAAGCGCATCAAAGAAGTTGAACGCGGCCGGATTAAAGAATATGTCGATGCACATCCTGGTGCTGAATATCATGAAGGTTGCTCTGATATCTGGACCGTTCCCTGTGATATTGCTTTGCCGAATGCGACCCAGAACGAGATTGACAAGGCATCTGCGGAAATACTGGTCAAGAACGGCGTGAAGGCTGTGGGTGAAGGTGCGAACATGCCTTCCACACCTGAAGCAGTTGAAGTCTTCCAGGGCAGCGGGGTTTCGTTTGGTCCGGCCAAGGCGGCTAATGCCGGCGGTGTTGCCACCAGCGCTCTTGAAATGTGTCAGAACTCCATGCGTTTGAACTGGACTTTTGAGGAAGTGGACAATCGTCTCAAGATGATCATGGATGCCATTTACGATCAGAGTGTTGCGGCAGCGGAGGCCTATGGCAAGAAGGGCAATCTGGTTGCCGGTGCTAATATCGCGGGGTTCGTGAAAGTTGCTGATTCGATGATAGCACAAGGTGTCGTTTAATCGATATTATCCTGAACACCTTTGACGAATAAAAAAAACCGAAATCCCCTTGCCGCAAAGCAAGGGGATTTTTTTGGGTCCTTGGAATACGTTTAGTTGTAAAAAAAGCTCGTGTTGTTAGGATACAGCTTGAGAAAGATAGATTGATATTAGAAAGCAGATTGCATGGAAAGATATCCTTATCCAAGTACCGGGTTGGACCATCTGGATGAATTGCTGACTCGGCTTCAGTATGGCGATAATGTTGTTTGGCAGGTGGACGATATTGCCCATTATAAAGAGTTAGTGGTTCCGTATGCCGAACGTGCGATTGCCGAACATCGTAAGATCGTCTATGTTCGCTTTGCCCAGCATGAGGCGCTGTTGGAACCAAGGGACGGTTTGACAATTGTTGAGTTGGATGCCGATACTGGCTTCGAAACTTTTTCGACACAGGTTCATCAGGTTATCTCTCAGCACGGCAAGCTGGCATTTTATGTTTTTGACAGTTTGTCAGATTTGTTGACGACCTGGGCGACTGATTTAATGGTCGGCAATTTTTTTACTGTGACCTGCCCTTATCTATACGAGCTTGATACCCTTGCTTATTTTGCCTTAATACGTGATCGCCACTCCTTCCAGACGGTTGCTCGAATACGTGGAACCACACAACTCCTGCTGGATGTTTACCATTTGGAGGGTACACGTTATATCCATCCGCTGAAAGTCTGGAATCGGCATTCACATACCATGTTTCTGCCGCATCGTGATGACAAAACTCAATTTACGCCGGTTACGGACAGCGTTGACGCGTCCCGCCTCTTTTCCTATATCTCCGATATCGCCCGAAGCCGGACACGGCGTAAACTGGATTACTGGGATCAACTGTTTTTGAATGCAGAGAATCTGGTGGATCGTTATTCCGGCAGTCCGGATTACAACCAGGCGATTCCGGAGTACAGCGAGGCAATTGATACCATTTGTCGTATTATGGTCGGACGTGACGAGCGGATGCTTGAGCTTCTCAAGTCACATTTTTCTCTGCGCGATCTGTTGGATATTAAGGCCCGGTTGATCGGGACGGGATATATTGGCGGCAAGGCGGTCGGAATGCTCCTGGCACGGAAGATTCTTTGTGAGGACGATTCCTTTGACTGGCCGGGGCATCTTGAACAGCATGATTCATTTTATGTGGGTTCAGATATTTTTCACTCCTACGTTGTCCAAAATGGTCTTTGGAAACTGCGAATGGAGCAGAAAACTCCGGAAGGGTATTTTTCGAAGTCAGAGGCGCTGGCGAAAGGGCTCTTGGAAGGGCGATTCTCCAACGAAATCAAAGAACAGTTTCAGGAAATGATTGAGTATTTCGGCCAGTCAGCCATTATCGTTCGTTCCAGCAGTCTTTTGGAGGACAGTTTTGGCAATGCGTTTGCCGGGAAATATGAAAGTGTGTTTTTAGTCAATCAAGGTTCGCCGGAAGAACGCTATGAAAAGTTCGAAAAGGCCGTTCGTCAAATTTATGGCAGTACCATGAGCCAGGATGCGCTGACGTATCGTCTTCAGCGAGGGCTTGATCAAAAGGATGAACAGATGGCACTTCTGGTGCAGCGTGTTTCCGGAACGCACCATGGAAAGTATTTTTTCCCGGATATGGCGGGTGTGGGTATTTCATATAATACGTTTGTATGGAACAAGGAACTTGATCCAAAGGCGGGAATGCTTCGTGTCGTCGCGGGACTGGGAACGCGTGCGGTGGATCGGACGGATGATGATTATCCGCGTCTGGTCGCGCTGGATGCTCCATTTATGCGACCCCATTTAAGCAAGGATAATGAGCGGCAGTTTTCCCAGCACTATATTGACATGCTGAATATTGAGGATAATCAGTATGAAACGCTTTCTCTAAAACAGTATCTGGCCCATGATCCGGCCTGGGACATCGATCTTTTGGCGACCGAGGACCAGGACGCGGTGATGCGTATGAAACAGCTGGGTCTTGAGTGCGGCAGGCAGGTGATCCTGACATTTGATCCGCTTCTCAAAGACACGGAATTTGTGGCCATTATGCAGCGTTTGCTGGAAACGCTGGGACGTGTCTATGATTATCCGGTTGACATTGAATTTACGGTCAATTTCCCCGATGGTTCGACTCCCCAAGTCAATCTTCTTCAGTGCAGGCCGCTTCAGGCCTCCGGCATCAGTCAAAAGGTTTCTTTGCCGGAACGTTTGATTCCTGAGCGAACATTGATTCAGACGCAGGGCAGTTTTATGGGAGGCAGTATCTCGCAGACAGTCAACAAGGTTATTTATGTGGATCCTTCCGCCTATATTCAACTATCCCAGCAGGAAAAGCACGAAGTTGCCAGGTTCATTGGAAAACTCAACGATCAGTTCTGCAACAAAAAGACAGACTTTACGATGCTGATGGGTCCGGGCCGTTGGGGAACTTCGACGCCGTCTTTGGGAGTGCCGGTACGGTTTTCAGAAATTAACCAAATGGCGGCGTTATGCGAAATATCCTATCCCGGCGGGAATCTCATGCCGGAATTATCGTATGGAAGTCACTTCTTTATGGATCTGGTCGAGGGGCAGACCTATTACATCGCGCTGTTTTGTGAAAAAAGCGATGTCGTTTTTCAGGCGGGTCTCTTGCAGCGGCGGCCCAGTTTGCTGACGGAGATTCTGCCGGAAGCTGAAAAATACAGCGATACCATGTTTGTCTATGAGATCAAGGATGACACGCTGATGCTGGAAGCGGATGTTTTCAGCCAGAAATTGGTCTGTTATTTCAATCCTTCTGATTCCGGATAGGCCTGATGGTTGACAGCGTTTGATAAGACACAAGGCCTTGCCCTTTGGGGTGAGGCCTTTTTTATTGTCTTTTAGCGGCAAATCCGTACAATAGCCGTTATGACAGACCAACAAACGGATTTAAATAAAGTACTTAAACAGCATCTGGAGATGGAATCATTTTTTGCGGGC
>CALETL010000029.1 GCA_937920485.1 uncultured Phycisphaerae bacterium | reverse complement strand
TGTTCGTGTGTTTCGTGGTTCATTGTTACGACAGAAAATTAAGAATTGTATCAACAACATAATCCTGCATCTCATTAGTCAGTTCCGGATAGATCGGCAAAGCCATGACTTCATTGGCCGCTTTTTCCGCTTCGGGAAAACTGCCCACATCCTGACTTAAATACCCAAAGCACTCCTGAAGGTGCATTGGAACCGGGTAATAGATCTCACAGCCAATATTATTTGACTGTAAATGTTTCACGACTTCATTACGTCGGGGCACACGAATGACATACTGGTTATAGATCGAAACACAATCCTCGCTAACCATTGGAGTCTGTACAACTGTCTCCTTAAATTTCTTGTTATAATACGCCGCATTCTTTCGGCGGGCTTGCGACCAGTTGTCCAGAAGCGGTAATTTAACCAAAAGGGCCGCCGCCTGAATTGGATCCAAGCGAAAGTTCCCGCCAATGTATTTATGATAATACTTCGGTTCCATGCCGTGGTTGCGCATGATAAAGAGCTGATGATACAGTTCTTCGTCATTGGTCACGATCATGCCTCCGTCACCGATACCGCCGAGATTTTTGCTGGGAAAAAAGCTAAAGCAGCCACAAGTTCCCATTTCACCTGCCTTTTTCCCTTTGTAGGTAGCCGAAATTGCCTGAGCGGCATCCTCTATGACTGCCAGCGAAGATTGTCCGGCAATCTGCATGATTGGGTCCATGTCGGCCATCTGGCCATACACGTGCACGGGCATGATTGCCTTGGTCCGTTCGGTAATGGCCGATTCAATCAATGCCGGATTAATATTATACGTAACAGGGTCGATATCGACAAATACCGGTGTCGCTCCCACACGGGCGATACTGCCGACAGTCGCGAAAAATGTAAACGGGGTGGTGATTACTTCATCACCCTGACCAATTCCCAAACTCATGAGACTGTTGACCAAAGCATCCGTACCGCTGGAAACGCCAACTGCATATTTACAATTGCACACTCCGGCAATGGCACATTCCAGTTCTTCGATCTTCGGGCCCCCGATGCAGCGCTGGGTGTCCAGCACTTCATTGATCTGCTCTAAAACCTCGTCTTTGATAGTCGCATATTGCGCTTTTAAATCCAATAAAGGTACTTGCATGAAACACTCCGTTTTTTGACTTTTTGCATTCAGCTATCAGTAATTAGTTAATATTGTAAAATTCCTTATACCAAGCAATGAAACGCTCTACCCCTTCCTGAATGGATGTATCGGGCTGATAATCCAAGTCCTCGACAAGATCGCTGACATCCGCCCATGTGGCCGGAACGTCGCCAGGTTGAATGGGCATCATGTTTTTTTGTGCCTGTTTACCTAAGGCCTTTTCAATCGCCTCAATAAAATCCATCAGCTCAACCTGGTTGCTGTTTCCGATATTATAGACTTTATACGGTGCCTTTGAACAGGATGGATCGGGTGCTGCTCCGGTCCAGTCGGGATTGCCCTGGGGAGGATTGTCAATGACGCGAACGACGCCCTCGACAATATCATCCACATAAGTAAAATCACGCCGCATTTTACCATGATTAAAAACGTCGATCGGTTTATCTTCCAAAATTGCCTTTGTAAATAAAAACAATGCCATATCCGGCCGGCCCCATGGACCGTACACGGTAAAGAACCGTAAGCCCGTTGTTGGCAACCCAAACAAATGACTGTAGGTGTGAGCCATCAATTCGTTTGACTTTTTACTGGCAGCATACAAACTCACCGGATGATCCACATTGTCACGAGTTGAAAACGGCATAGATTCGTTTAATCCATATACACTGGAACTGCTGGCATAGGCCAGATGTTTAATATCATGATGGCGGCAGGCCTCCAATATATTGACGAAACCAATAATATTAGAATCAATATAGGCCTGTGGATTGATCAGACTGTATCGAACGCCTGCCTGAGCAGCCAGATTGCAGACCTTGTCAAATTGCTGATCTGCAAAAAGTGCATCGATATTCTGCTTATCTTCTAAATTGAGTTGGATAAATCTATAATTATCAACCGTGTCACTGGCAATCAGCTTGTTGTATTCGAGCTTGCCTTTATCGATTCCGGTCTCAACAAGACGGCCATACTTCACAGTCGGGTCATAATAGTCATTGATACTATCCAGACCCACCACGTCGTCACCTCGCTCAATCAGTCGCTTTGCCAGGTGGTAACCAATAAATCCCGCTGTTCCGGTTACTAATATCTTCATGTCCGATTTCCTTTTGGGAAAACTCTTCCGATACTGTGGTATTCAATGCCCTGCTTATTAACAAATAGCGGATTATAAAGGTTTCGGCCATCAAAGATGACCGGCTTTTTCAGTTCTTTTGCGATTGTATCGAAATCAGGCGTACGGAATTCCTGCCAGTCAGTCAGGATAACCAATGCATCTGAGCCGCTCAGAACATCATAAGCATTATCAACTCTGGTAAGCCTATCTTCAATATCACCGCAATCCGCTTCCGGATCAAAGGCCGTTACCTGCATCCCTGCATCCAGAAACTTCTGCACACAATAAACAGCCGCAGACTCGCGCGTGTCATCGGTTCGGGCCTTGAAAGCAAGTCCCCATACACCGAGTTTGACATCTTTCTGGCCTGCAAAATAATCCAATACTTTCTTTGCAAAACGGTCGTGCTGGGTATAGTTGGCTTGTTGGACTGCTTGGGCAATCGTCATCGGTACGGCTTTCTCATTTCCCATATGAATTAAGGCGCGGACATCCTTAGGAAAACAGCTTCCGCCATATCCCACACCAGCAAACAAAAAAGCATTGCCGATACGAGAATCACTGCCAAGACCGGAACGTACACTTTCAATGTCGGCCCCGAATGTCTCGCACAAGGCACTTAATTCATTCATAAATGAAATGCGGGTTGCCAACATCGTGTTTGCTGCGTATTTGGCCATCTCAGCACTGGCCGGATCCATGAACAGAATGCGACTGCTTTTTCGCATAAATGGCCCATACAGCACTTTCATGATCTCCATCACAGCCGGGTTTGTCGTACCAATGATAACACGGTCAGGTTTAAGGAAATCGTCCACAGCAGAACCTTCTTTCAGAAATTCCGGGTTACTGACATAGTCAAATGGCACTTCGGTCTTGGAAGCCATCAAATCGCTGACGGTTTTGTGTGTGCCGATGGGAACGGTACTTTTGGTCACAATAATCCGGTATTCGGTCATGATCTCAGCAATAGACTCTGCAACACCAAGAACCGCCGAGATATCCGCCGAACCATCCGAGGCACTGGGTGTTCCAACTCCGATAAAGATCACCAGCGAGTTCTCCACACCTTCCTGAAGATCGGTCGTAAAGGTTAAACGCCCCGCTTCGACATTCTTTTTAACAATTTCTGCCAATCCCGGCTCATAGATCGGAATGATACCATTTCGAAGATTGTCGATCTTTTTTTTGTCTTTATCGACACAGATAACGTGATTGCCACCATCCGCCAAACAAGCCGCAGCAACCAGTCCAACATACCCTACACCCACTGCAGCTACTTTCATTTATATAACCCCTTTCTAAAAAACAGTTTAAAGTGTTTACGCCAAAACGAAAACATTGCTTATTTCCCTAAATGATTAATAGAACCCTACACTCCGTGCCCGTCGGTTGCGCAAAATATGTCCAAACCGATTCACAAACATGAAAATCGGACTTTCATGTTATTTTTTCCGGAAGAAAATGCCCTTCCAGAAAGAAAAAATGTTGTCAATTCGACTGCCACAAAGGCAGCCAATATATTTATCGGCTATTCATTAAGCCATAATTAGCAAGAGTTTAGAATAAATTCTCATAATATTTACTCTGCTTGAACGCAGTTTTTAAGTTGGTTATTTTTCCATGCCAATCACTTCTCTTGCGGCTTTGCATAACTGCAAAATGTCCGGTCATTTTCCCAGACAGTCACCTTAGATAGTTTAGCGTTTTTCAGCTTACCATCCAGCTTTTGCCATGCAATAAGCGATAAATTTTCGACTGTTGGATTCAGCAATTTGAATTCAGGAACATCCACATTAAGGTTTTTATGGTCCACCAAATCCAAAAAGCCCTCTTTAACGGCTTTCTGGTAATCACTTTTCCAGCCGGAATTGAGTGAGCTGGTTTCGCACTGAACCTGTACTTCCAGGATATAATTATGCCCATGTCCGGCAGGATTGGCACACTTGCCGAATAATTCAATATTCTTTGATTCATCAAATTTATCGTTCCAGAGCCGATGCATGGCGGCAAATTCAAACTTCTCACTGAATGTGAACATCCCGGTATCCTCCGTATGAATTGAAATCGATCGAAATGGGTTCAACTCCAGACGGAGTTGTGTCAACCTTTTCGATTGAAAACTTATTTGAACTTCTTTCCAACATTGCTTCAGTATTGAAACCAAACCCGATAATTGAACCGTTTGCTGCCGTACAAATGCTTCCGAAACCACCTGTATAAAGATCGGAACAACTCCCTGGCGAACAACCTTGTCTATTTCCGAAACATTTACGACAAAACCGGTGTCGGGGTTCAATTGGCTTTCCAAATCAACCCATAAGGCAAAATAAAGACCCAAATCTTCGACACAGGGTTTTGAAGCATAGGAATTATATCCCACTACCTGTTTTTCAGGAAAAGGGTCGATCGAAAAACGAACCTGACGGCTCAGTGTGTGCATTAGCTTCTATCCACATGCATTAATGTTAACACTTCCGAACGGCTGCGCGGATCTTTCTTGAAAATGCCACGCAGGGAACTGGTAACCATCATTGCGCCAGGCTTTCTGATCCCGCGAATGGTCATGCAGCTATGTGAGGCCTCCAGTACAACCGCTACACCTTTAGGTTTGAGGTTGACCATCATAAAATCTGCGATTTGATCGGTAAGCCGTTCCTGAACCTGCAGTCGTCGAGCAAACGCATCCACGATCCGGGCAAGCTTACTGACGCCCAATACCTTTCCGTCCGGCAAATACGCAAGATGGGCCTTGCCGATAAACGGCATGAGATGATGTTCACAAACACTGTAAAAAGGAATATCCCGCAGCAGAACGATCTCATCATATTTTTCATGAAATATACTACTCAGGTGTTCTGATGGCTCGTGCCGCATTCCATCCAGCAATTCCGCATACATTCGGGCTACACGGCTTGGAGTGTCTTTTAGTCCTTCCCGTTGCGGGTTTTCACCAACCGCATCAAGAATCTCAGAAACTGCTTTTTCAATTCGTTTTATATCAACGTCTTTCATTCATCTTGCCTTCTAACCGTTACTATTTTATTTTTAACGACTCAATACAAAAGCCGTCAACAACCGTACACCAAAGCCAATTGAACCCGGAGCGTCATTTTTATCTGCTCCCCAAACACCGACACCTGCCATATCAACATGCGCCCATTTAGCTTTTTCGACAAACTGGGACAGAAATGCCGCTGCCGTGCATGCACCGCCCCATTTTCCGCCAACATTCTTCAAATCCGCAATTTTACTTTTCATTTCTTCGACAAATTCATCGTCGCAGGGAAGCGGCCAAACTCGTTCACCTGTCTTATTTGATGCAGACTTTAACTGTTCGATCAGCTTATCATTATTGCCCATTAAGCCGGCTCGCTTTTGCCCCAATGCAACAACACACGCACCGGTTAGTGTTGCAATATCAACTATCGTCTTGCACCCGAGTTTTTCAGCGTGTGCAATCGCGTCACACAGAATCATCCGCCCTTCGGCATCGGTATTTTGAATCTCAACCGTCTTGCCGCTGTAAGTCGTAACAATATCTCCCGGCCGATAGCTGCCTGTACCGGGCATATTTTCGGCTGACGGAATCAAACCATAGACTTTGGTCTTCGGTTTCAGATGCGCAATCGCCTGCATCGCTCCGAGTACCGCAATCCCGCCGGATTTATCGAATTTCATTTCATGCATCCCTGCTCCGGGCTTTAAGCTAATACCGCCGGAATCAAAGGTTACCGCCTTGCCAACCAGCCCTATCGCCGGAGCATTTTTAGACGCTCCGGGCGGTGTATATTGCAACACAATCAATCGAGAAGGAGTTGCTGAACCCTGGCCGACCGCTAAGATGCCGCCCATTTTTTTGGCTTTGAGCTGCTTTTCATCCAATATGGTACACCGTAAACCCGAAATACCCTGCGCAAGTTTCCTCGCTTCTGCAGCCAGTGTCACCGGATTGATCACATTTGTCGGGCGATTGGCAATCGTTCGAGCAAAATTCTGTGCCTGTCCGGTAATTATTCCGGCAGCAACGCCTTTTCGCAGTTGTAAAATCTTTTTAGAATCAGAATCAATAATTATTGCTGTTAAGCTTGTGGGACG
Source organism: uncultured Phycisphaerae bacterium (assembly GCA_937920485.1). Lineage (GTDB taxonomy): Bacteria > Planctomycetota > Phycisphaerae > Sedimentisphaerales > Anaerohalosphaeraceae > 4572-13. The sequence continues at coordinate 3,811 of CALETL010000029.1, read as the reverse complement.
TTTGCTTTTTTTATCCGTTATAAACTCATCATAGCGATATGCCCCAAAGCAGGCACTTTCGGCCAGAATCTGTCCAAGTTGCTGTGTATTGAGCTTGACTGATCCGGGAATATCATTATGCAATGAAAGTAATACTGTTTTGGCCTTAAGATCAACTGCCTTTGAAGCCACCATAGCAGCAGCTTGGCGTACAGTCTCTGTTTTGAGGTCTTTGCGTTTACCCAATCCCACCAACAATATCCGAGCGATCTTAATTTTTCCGGCGGAATACAAAAGGCATGTACTGCCCGCTTTGGCCTCAAAATCGCCAAGCTTTTGAACTTTCTCAATGTCGCCGCCCAATTGTTTGTCCAACTGTTTGATCAGCGAGTGAATCGGCATATCTTCAAACACACCCACCGCAAGCAGATCGCCAGCACCTGTGAATATATCCGCTTTCTGTACTTTCACACTAATATTAATCAGTTGCTTTGCCATGAATCTCTCGCCTTTCCCTAAGTACTGTGTTTTTTCTGTGCGCGAAAGCGAAGATAGCTTTCAATGAACGACTCAATATCACCATCCAGCACGGCCTGCACATTGCCGCTCTGATAATCGGTTCGGTGATCTTTAATCATTTGATAGGGTTGCAGCACATAGCTTCGAATCTGGTTACCCCAGGCAATTTCACCTTTATTGCTGTAAAGCTTGGCCAGTTCCGCATCCCGCTTTTGCTGTTCCAGCATATATAACCGCCCTTGCAGCATTTTCATGGCCTCGGCCTTGTTTTTGTGCTGGCTGCGATCATTCTGACATTGCACTACAATCCCGGTCGGCTCATGAGTAATCCGTACGGCAGAACTGGTTTTATTGACATGCTGTCCCCCGGCACCGCTGGCCCGATAGTAATCAATCCGGATTTCATCCTCATTAATTTCAATTTCAATATCATTTTCAAAATCCGGCATGACATCAACCGCGGCAAAACTGGTATGCCGTCGGCCTTGTGAATCAAACGGACTGATCCGTACCAATCGATGGACCCCTGTCTCACAGGATAGTTTACCAAAGGCGAATGGTCCTTCTACACGCAATGTGATGGATCGAACGCCCGCTTCCTCGCCGGGTGTTAGGTCAAGTTCTTCGTAGCTGAATTTATTGTCCTCAAAGTACCGAGTATACATCCGCAACAGCATGTTGGCCCAATCACAGCTTTCGGTTCCTCCCGCCCCCGCGTGAATACTGAAAAAGCACGGTCTCATATCATCCGGTCCGCTGAGCATCCCCGCCACTTCGATCCTGTCACACTGCTGACCAAGTTGGGCAATGTCTTCCTGGACAGAAGCCAGCGTCTCATTATCGCTCTCCTCAATTGCCAGTTCGAACAATTCCTGTAAATCCCGTACAGAGCGACCAACCTCCTGAACCGGATTAATGAGGGAATTAATTGCACTAAGACGGGTTACAACACTTTTGGCCGCTTTGGGATTGTCCCAGAAATCCGACTGAGCCATTTGCTGTTCAAGTCCGTCACGAATTTCAACTTTGGATGGGAAGTCAAAGCCAGTCCCGGACCTGTGTAATCCGGGCCTCAAGCTGCTTGATGGATGTACGAAGTTCTGTTAATTCCATATTCCTTTTCTCTGTTATCTATAACTGTTGTCGATTAAACCGGTTAATTCCATATTTTAAAGTACTTATAACCCAAACGATCCGTTATTGCAAGGGTCGGGAAAATCAATATCAGTAAGTTTTTCACCTGTCTCATCACAACAGACCACAATTCGAAAATCTGATTAAACCCACTGAAATCATAAGGATTGAATTAAGGTGCGAGAAAAACATCATTATCGCCGGCAGGAGTTTCACTGCCGGTATAAGCGTCGACCCCGCGGACAGTGAAAATGTCATCGCCATTGACAACTCGATCTTTGACAAATTCAACACTACCATCACAGTACAGAATATTCTGTCCGCGGCCGCGGTGACTGGCGCTCATCATTTTTTTTAGCTGATCATTGAGGAGAACTTTTTCAAATTCATTCATTTTCTGATAAACACTTTGCTGGGAGGAAATTTTTTGGAAAACAGGGTCAAAAACAGGATTGAGATCGCTCGCTATAATTTTCCGGCTGCGCTTCAGAGAATTGGTGTTTTTGTCACAAAAAAGCATAAAACTATAGCTGAGATTATTGCGGGAAGGAAAATCATACATCTGAGTCATTGAGGATTGGTACCTGACGGGCTGAGCTTGCTTATCTCCTTCACAGATAAACGCCTTGCCGTCAACATAATCAAGCTTAATCAGCATAAAAGGATACCGTGTATTAGACTGTGTCTTTTGTCCCTGATCTCCGATTTTCCACCAGGGAGAACCGGCCTTTACCTTGGCCTCCGGAATGCCGTCATTGTAATCATTGGCGAAGGAAGCAAGTCCTGCACCCAAAAGCTTCATATTGTTCTGACAGGAGGCCACCTGTCGGGACTTTTCTCGCATGTGGCCAAAAGTGGGAAGCAGGATCCCCGCAACTAAAACAATACACGCTGCTGCCGCGAGAACTTCAAAAATGGGGCGTAAATATTTACTATTATGGGGAGGAACCGGGCTATGTGGCTTATAAGCGGGTTCGCTGCCTTGGGACAAAGAGGATTTCTGCTCTTTTTCAAGCAATTGATGCAATCGTGAATTTGAAACACCCGAATCACTTGCTACAAGTTTGAGACGTGCAATGGTCAAATCAACCAAGTTATCCGGACACGCCTCGTACTTAATATGATCAAGATCGGTCAGCGAATTTTCCAGATCAGCATAAAGCTTGGCAGCCCCAGGATTTGACGCAATGAGGTCTCGTCCCGTATCGATGTCTTCCTGGTCTCCGCAACGGAAATAAAAATCCAATATAAACTGTTGCTGTTCCTGAGTTAATTTATTCATTCTATACTTCCGCGATTCGCCGCTTTCCATTTCTTCATAAAATACACCACCGCCGTGTGAAGCCGACTTTTAACCGTCCCTATGGGTATACTGAGAATCTCTGCCATATGTTTGTAAGAAAATTGCTCAAAATACGCTAAAATTAAAATTCCTCGCAAATTTTCGGGCATTTCCGATATAACTTGTCTTACTCTCTGGGCTGTTTCTTCCGCTGAAACCTCGTCTTCAGGCGTTGTTTCGTATGAAGTCAGGATATTAACAACCTCGTCAAGTGAGAAATCACCGGCATCCGCAATCGTCCCCATGCTCATGGATGATTGCCGCTGCATTTTCCGCAATGCATCCTTGGCTTTGTTCGCCGCAATGGTAAAAAGCCAGGGTCGAAGCGGTCGGTTAGCATCAAAGCTGTCACGGCTGGCATAAAGCTGTAAAAATGTCTCCTGGAAAACATCCTCAACAACATCATCCTGGCTGACAAACCGCCGAAGAAACGCATAAAGTGAGTTCTTATAACGAGTTACAATCTCACGAAATGCATCCTCATCGCCTTGGCGATATCGCTGAAGAAGCTCGGAATCAGATACTTTTTCCGAAACAGGTTTTGTTTCATCCTTATTCATATAAATCACATGCTATAACACTACACTCGGTATTATAGTAGATTGTCGGACAATTTGAATCCCAAATTTCAAAATCTTAACATGTACTTTTGGGACCTCTGAAAAACTAATATTTTTGATTACTTTTTAAAGACATTACTCGGTGCTTTGATTATAATGTCGTTTGAATTGACATTACTCAAGCACGGAGGCTATTTTATGGAACGCAAAACCAATCAGCTTACTTTTCTGGACAACGTAACCCGCGATCTTGGTGGCAAACGCACAACTGCGTTCT
>CALETL010000028.1 GCA_937920485.1 uncultured Phycisphaerae bacterium | reverse complement strand
AAAAACCATGAAAAAAACAGCGGCTCTCTTTTTACTATTGGCACTGTCTGTCGTTCTGATCGGCTGCAGTCCGGGAAACAAGCTAACCAACGATGAAAAACGCCAGGCCATCGATACAATGGCCGCTGAAACACTCCAGCGACTTTACACGGAAAGGCCCTCAACAATAGAGCAAGTCAAAAAAGCTGCCGGTTATGCCGCTTTCAGTAATGCTAATATCAACATCATCTTCGCCAGCGCCGGCGGCGGATACGGTGTCGTCATCGATAATGCCACCGGCGACAAAACCTATATGAAGATGGGATCCGGAGGCCTTGGCATCGGGCTCGGCGCCAAGGATTACCGACAGATACTTGTTTTTAAGACCGCGGATTCCATGAACAAATTCATCTTAAGCGGATGGGCCTTCGGCGGCCATGCCGACGCGGCTGCCAAAGCCGGCGATAAAGGCGGCGAAGCCAGCGGAGAAGGAGTCATCGGTGACGTAAAAGTTTACGCTATGACCGAGTCCGGACTGGCCCTGCAGGCCACCGTCACCGGGACAAAGTACTGGAAAGATGATGAATTGAACTGACCCGCAAATTCATGTAACTCACAAAACAAAAAAAAGCATGGGCCCCGAAACCCATGCTTTTTTAATTGGATAGTTTTTAATACTTTAAGCCGGCGATGATGAATCTTCCGAGAAAATCTCATCAAACAACTGGTCGTCAAGATTACGGGCATAATAGTTTTTAATCACCGCTTCGCCCTGCTCTTGATAGTCCAGCAATGAATGGGACACGCCGGTTTTGATCATCAACACAATAAAAACACACGCCGCGGCGCCTAAAACTCGTTCAAAACCCGGCCGCATCTTTTCAAGCCGACTCAGGTCAGCTTTCGCACTTCGTAAAACAGCGGACTTTGGCGAATTCCTTAATGAATTCTTCAGCACATTAACCGCCTGAGTATTCGCCTTCGCTAAAAGCCCGATATCCAGCGCCTGCGTCCGGACCAGCATAAATCCAATTTCAACCCGATTGAGTGCTGTCAAACGACGCTGACATCGAGGGCATTCAGCAATATGGTTACTCAGCCGTTTCATCACACGCATACGAATCGCGCCAAACAGACTGACCGGGCCCCCGCGCATCCTGCGACATTGATCTTTTTTATCATTCGCACTCATCGTTCTTCTCGATTTTCTGATTGTGACATCCACTTAGCCAGCAGTTTGATCGCCTTGTGGCGATACACTCTTGCGGCGGCTGTTCGAATCCCCAGAATTTTAGCAACCTGATTATAAGGCATCTCAGCCAGTTCATGCAGTACGATGACATCGCCAAGATAGTCCGGCAGTTCCGCAATCGCATCCCGAAGTTTTCGCTGAAGCTGTCGTGCATCCAGTTCAGCTACCGGGTTATTTTCCGGAACCGGACGTTCTGTCACAAGTACCTGCTGATGTTTTTTTTGCAATTGTTTTCGACGCAGCATCGAAATGGCCGTATTGGTGGCCGTCCGAAAAAGGTACGCTCGAACATTATCCGGTTTTTGTTGATCCGGCAGATGCGCTAAACGTAGAAATGTATCCTGATAGGCATCGCAAACATCCTCTTCGTTACCCAGAATCCGCCACAGCACCGTTACTAAAGCCGGACCGAATTCCTGCATCGAAACCAGTACCCAGCGCTGGCTTTTACAAACGGATTCCGCCTGCGTCAGGTCAAATGTCAATCCTAAACTGGTCGGGTTTATGGCCATAATTTTTGATGATTCCCGATACTTCTGATAATAGGACGCCCTCGATACCTACTATGTTACCTGAAAAAATGAAAAAATGAAATTTTTTAGTGTTTTTAAGGTAACATTTTTTTATCTAAAACGTCCTAAATAGTGACAGTTTCAAAAGGAATTCCACTATCTTTTTATAAAACAGGATGTTATGAAAAATCAGGCCAAATCAAACATACCCGAACTTGTCGATGATATTCTCAAAGAAGCCATTAAATTCGGGGCAAGTGACATCCATTTTGAACCGGCTTCCGATCAATTGCAGATCAAATATCGACTCGACGGCACACTCAAAACGGTCGAAACCCTGCCCGCTGCCGTCAGCGGCAACGTTATCGCCCGCCTGAAGGTCCTCGGCAATCTGCTGACCTATCGCAATGACATCCCACAGGAAGGCCGCATCGAAGGCATTCCGGGCCAACCCATAGATTCTGAATCCGGAAAAGTCATCGACAAGCGGCTGGCGGTTTTTCCGACCATTCACGGCCAACGCGCCGTCGTCCGCATTTTCTATGAAAACGAATCACTAACCCAACTGGACAAGCTCGGCCTGAATCCGACAATTGAAACCTCACTGACTGATTTTGCTCAAAAGAATCAGGGCATTTTGCTTTTGACCGGTCCTGCCGGAAGCGGAAAAAGCACTACACTGGCCGCACTGCTGCGATACATCCTTCAACAGTTTCCCGGCAAAAGCATCGTCGCACTCGAAGATCCGGTCGAACGGGCCATACCCGGTGTTACACAGGTCCAGATCGAACCACACGGTGAAATGACCTTTCCCGTCGCGTTGCGTTCCCTGCTGCGTCAGGACCCGGAAGTATTGATGATCGGCGAAATTCGAGACGCCGAAACCGCGAAGATCGTCATCGAAGCCGGACTCACCGGCCACCTGCTGATGAGCACCATGCACAGCGGAAGCTGCAGTGGTGCCCTTTTGCGACTGCTGGAAATGGACATTGAGCCTTACCAACTTACTTCCGGCGTTTCAGCGATCCTGAACCAGCGACTGGTGCGAAGATTGTGCGAAGATTGCAAGGTACAGGCTGACGACGGTACTTTCCATTCCCACGGTTGTGAAAAATGCCACAAGACCGGATTTCACGGACGCGTTCTTCTGGCTGAGATGGTCGAACTGGACGGCCAACTGCGACAAACGATCCTTCAACGAACCGACATGGACGGGCTGGAAGCGGTACTCGAATCCCGTGGGCATATGAAGCTCATACAGGACGGCAGGCGATTAGTGACCCAGGGGATTACCACAAATGACGAGATACAGCGTGTTTGCAGAGCATAATCGATTCTTTTGAATCATAATGAGGATATGAACAATGGCATTATTTGAATATCGATCAGTAACCAATGCAGGCCGGCTGATGACCGGGAGTATCGAAGCGGCCGACATCGAGCAGGCAAAATCAATGCTGGATGAGATGAACCTGCAGGTCACCGAGTTGGAAAAGCTAAAAGAAGTTCCTGCCCCCAAAGGCATCGGACGCAATGAGTTTATGATGTTTAATGAGCAGCTTGCGTCCCTGACCCATGCGGGTATTCCGCTTGAACAGGGTCTCCGGGAGCTTGCCAAAGATGCCGGTTCTGCAAAAATGCAAAGTCTGATTAACAGCATCGTTAATGAACTGGAAAGCGGCACCCCGATTGATCAGGCAGTGCAAAAACATCAAAAGGAATTTCCGCCGCTGTATGGACTCATCCTCAAATCCGGCGTGGAAACCGGACGACTGAGCGAGATGCTGACCAATCTCAATCGTCACCTTCAGGTGGAACTTCGCACCCGCCGCATTCTGGTTGAATCCCTGACCTATCCGGCCGTCGTATTAGCAGCGACCGCGCTGATCGTTACGGGATTGCTTTTGTTTATTGTGCCAACGTTTGGGGAAGTTCTTTTAGATATGTCAGATGGAAGAGCAGGTTTGCCGTATTTGACTGGTTTCGTTCTCGAGGTATCCACGCATGTAGGAGATATCTGGCTGGTTGTCGGAATTGTCATTGCAATTGCAGTTATTTTATGGAAGTCACTTTCTCTGACAGCATCCGGCAGGTGCACAAAAGAGCGATTCTTTCAGTCCATTCCGATGGCCGGTCGTGTTTTTAAAAACGGTCTGCTGGCCCGTTTTTCAGAATGTATGTCCATCCTTATAAGTGCCGGATGTACGCTGGATGATGCCGTCGCCCTGTCCGGCCAATCGTCAAGCAGCGAACTGCTCCGGCAGGATTGTGACATGCTTTCAGCACAATTGAAAGAGGGGTCCAATTTTCTTGAGGCGGGAATAAACTGTCGAACCATTCCGCGACTGTTCCTGTATTCCGTTCAACTCGGTGCCCAGCGAAATGAGCTCAAAGACAACCTTAACAGCCTGGCGCGGATGTATGCAGCGAAAACCTTCTCTCTACAGTCGCAGATGCAGGCCCTGATGGAGCCGGTATTAATAATATTACTCGGGGGCATTGTCGGAACAATTGTTCTGGCGATGTTTTTGCCCATGGTCAGAATGATACAGGTGCTGATGTAAAATGTGGACACTTTATCTGATTAACATCGCTATCTTTATTTGTTTCTTATTCCTTGCCTGGAAAAAACCCGGGATTGCGACGATCTTATTAATCCCGACTGCAATAGGGATATTCCTGTCCGGACTGATTTATTTCGATGGAGAAATCGTGGACACAGGATTTGTCATATTCCTGCTTCCGATTATTCTCGTTCCAATAACCCTCTGCATCATCCACTGGGGACCTTCATCTGGAAAGTTAGAAACACCATGGTATAAAAACATCACCAATGTTATTCTCACACTCTTTAAGTATCTGCTGTTCCTTGCTTTTTTCTGTCTTCTTTTCCAGTTTTTCGGTCCTATTCTTTTCATTGTTTTTGTCATCGGAATCATCGAATTTAATAAGGCGCAAAAAGTCGGGCTGGTCGTCGATATCATTTCTGTTGTCGGGGCAAGCATGCGTCAATCGCTGCCGCTTCCGACCGCATTGGCAGCCGCTGCTTATGGACATAAAAAGAAGGCCGCTCGCATATTCAACAACATCGCTTACTGGCTTACACAGGGATATCCGCTGTCGGAGTCTCTGCGACGGGGATACCCAAAGTGTCCATCCAATATCCTTGCTTCGATCCTGGCAGCAGAAAAAATGGATCAACTGCCCAAAGCTATCGAATCACTACAGGCGGACCTGGCGGAAAAGACCTCACGAAAGACGACTTCGAACTCTGAACACATCGTGTACCCTCTGGTTGTTTTAACGGCAGTTTTTTCGATCATGATGGGGCTTTCAGTTTTCATCGTTCCCACTTTTGCCGAAGTCCTTTGGGATATGAGCGACGGACAGGCATATCTGCCTACCTCAACCCAATCGCTGCTGAATTTCTCAAACTGGCTAATGGGAAGAGACGGGATGAATGCCCTGATAATTTCTCTTGTGGTTCTCTGCGTGATCTTTATCACATTATACATCCGCTCTCACAGGCGCTCTCCAGAGAATCCGCGTATTCTTTCTCGCCTTGGAGATAAGATTAAATGGATTACTCCCGTCCTTCACTGGTTTGAAAAAACGTTCGGCAACCTGCATCTTGTCCAGATCCTGCGAGCGGGTTTACACGCCGGGTATCCGGTCAATACGATTCTTCGAAATGCATCCGGTTTGGACGTCAACGTGTGCTATCAAGATCGAATCCGGCAATGGCTCAAACGAATCGAGTCGGGAGAAGATATTTCAAAATCTGCCCGAACCTGCGGGCTTGATAAACCGCTTGCATGGGCTTTTGATGATACCATCAACAAAGGCAATACCCCGAAAATTCTTGAAGGGCTTGAGGAAGTTTATCGCTGTCAATACAACTACCGTAAAAATGTTCTGATTGCCGCCAGTGAACCGCTGATGATTCTGGGTTTGGGACTGATCGTTGGCTTCGTCGTTTACGCTATGTTTATGGGCGCTTTCAGTATCCTGTTCGTTACTTTGCAATACACGATACCACAATAAAACAATGATGAAAACACATAGCAAACATAAAGGTCTTTTGAGCGTTGAACTGGTGGTTGCCATCAGCGTGCTCGCCATTATCATCGGCGTTCTGATCGCTCTTGGCGCTTCCTTCGGAAAGTTGAACCATCATCTCTGGGCAAAACATATCTGCTATACGGCAGGACAGGCCCAGATGGATGCGATTGCAACAACTGGTAAACCAATTAATGATTCGACATTTGAAAAACTCTGGCCCGGCGTGACCTGCAGTATTGAAAAAAGTGATGGTTTGGGCCCATGGCAGGGATTGAAGCGGATCGACCTGACGGTCAGGAAAAAAACAAGGCAGAAAGACGCTGAAATCCAATTAACACGTTACATGACGTCTGTGGAAGGAGACGCCCGATGAAGACGAAATACCGCGCCTACGCCCTGACTGAAATACTTGTCATTATCATAATGGTTGTTGTTTTGATGACGTTGTCGACCAAACCGCTGCACACATTGATTTCAGAAATACCGCGCTCGGCCCGTGCTTGTCAGTCATTCAACACCACCTCCAGCTTTCTTAAACAACTGAAAAAAGACGTCGAGCAATCCACACGTATCGTCAAACTTGATAATGGTCTTTTGGAACTCGAACACATCAGCGGCCCAGTCACTTATACACTGGACGATGGAAATGTTACCCGCCGTCCGGGACTTAACTCATCGGATGCTCAATACTCGTGGAAACTTCCGAATATCAGGATAGAATCGAAACTATGGAACCAAGATGATTTTCCGTATGCAGTTGAGGTAACCACCTCTAACCGGCAAACAGTGCTGGGCAAAGAACAAACACGCTTTAGACAAACAACGGTATTTTTCAATAAAGGGAAGCGACTATGAGACAAAAGCGACACCAGGGTGGATTCATTTTGCTGATGGTTGTTGTAATGCTTCCACTGCTGGGGATGGCCGCAGTCGTGCTGACTTCCAACACCCGGCAGATCTTTACCCAGACACGCAGACATGCCGTCGCCGCCCATGCGCAACTGGCCTGTGAAAGCGGAGTCGTTTGGATTCAAGCCAACGGCATCGATGCAGTACAAAAAGACGAACCTGTGATTCTGCGAATTGAGGAAACAGAAAAAGTTATCACCTGTCATATTGAATTGGCTTCAACGACAGACCAACAATCCGTCTATACCATTACCGGCTATGCCGAGGATAAACGATTTACAGAGGAACATTCACAGCAAGTTATTATAAAAAAATGAACTTATCCGGAGATATTATAATGAAAACGCAATCACAAAAGAAAATCGGTTTCACACTGATCGAACTGCTTGTCGTCATTGCTATCATTGCGATGCTGCTGTCCATTCTCATGCCCGCTTTGAGTGCCGTTAAAAAGAAAGCTCAGCAAGTCGTCTGCATGGCCAATCTGTCTCAGTGGGGTTTAGTCCTAACTCTATACACTGAAGATCATGACAATCGCTTTTTTGCAGGTTCTTTTAACTATACCGATCCCAACGGCGTTACACACGCAAGCAGTGAATCCGATCTGTGGCCGTATGCTCTGGAACCTTATTATCAAATGCATGATTTGATGGTTTGCCCAGGTTCGCCTTTCAGAACTCCACAGATACACAAGCCGTCACAGATCGAAGAGGCCGGCGGGAATCTGACCGGCGGGTATGGTCTCAACGGCTGGCTCGGCGACACTCCCGAACAGGTGCATATAACCGAGGGACGGGATACCGCAAACAGTTGGCGAACGATGGACCATTACGGTTCATCAAAAATCCCGATGATGGCTGACGCCGTGTGGCATACCGGCCGCCCCGAAGCAGAGGACCTGCCGCCTGAACAAGAGTTTGATTTCAGATACGACGATTGGGGAGAATTATCAATCGACCCTTCAAACCATATGAAGCGATTTACTGTGAATCGACACAAGGAACAATTGAATGTGCTGTTCATGGACGGTAGTGT